>JAGPWA010000141.1 GCA_018066715.1 Porticoccus sp.
CTGGCTCTGGCTCTGGCTCTGGCTCTGGCTCTGGCAAATCAGTCTCAGCCCTATGGCCCGTTAAATCTAGCGGTACAGCCTCCATTTCTACTGCTGAAACCGCACCGTCCACTGCGCTTCGCTCGCTGAGTAAAATCAATGTATTGGCTGAGCCAGATTTCTGTTCAACCAACGCCTGCTGTTTGTCATGCTGCCCAGCCCGATGGTTTTCTGCAGCACCAAACCAGTATGCAGCAACAACATTAGCCAAGATCAGAACGAAAAAAAACCACCGCATCCACATTCCTTATGAAACCACAACGCCCAGACCATCCATGACCAGCTCCGGCACATGGCTAACCTTGCCACTCAGCACCTTGATCAAACGACCGGCATCACCACCCGTGACCACTATCTGGACTGGCTCACCCATGTCGCTCAGATTTTCAGCCGCTTGCTCAACCATCGCTTTAACCATCAACAAACCACCATGGGACACAGCCTCGCTAGTGGATATACCCGGACCAATATCGGTTGAATCGATCTGCACCACTTTTACCTTATCGGTACCCTGAAACAAGGACTGACGCATCATGCTGAACCCAGGAACAATATATCCCCCCAGGTGCTGCCCACTATTTTTCACTAGGTCTACCGTCACAGCACTGCCCACATCAACAACCACACAAGCCTGATCAAACTGGCGATAGGCTGCCACAACTGCCAGCCACCTATCCACGCCCATGGAAGAGGGGTCATTGTACCCACAGCGTACACCCGCAACCTCTTTCGTAGTTTGGGCCTCTAGAAACTTACAACCCCATTCGCTGGCCCAACGGCTCAACTCTTCAACCACACCTCTTGCACCAACGCAGGCTATACGGATTATTTCCGGGGAATATTCTCGCCCGATTGTATTGGCCCACTCACCCAGCTCACTTTGCGGCACGACACCCCGAGCCCGAACAACCCCATCTTGCAAACAACGCCACTTAATACGCGTATTGCCAACATCAACTTCGAGAATCATTTTCTTCCTCTCAGGCTTATTTCTCCGCCACTAAAAACCTGTATTTCTCCATCGACGTCTAGCCTCAAGGCACCAGATTCATTGACTCCTCTAGCAACACCTTCTTTTGTCTTACTCACCAGCAGCAACTTTACTGGCTCATTAGCATAAGCATCGTGACTCACCCATTCATCCCTATAGGCCGTGAAACCCACCTCATGGTAATTACTGAGCAGCAACAAAATCTCGTCAATTAACGCTCCAGCAAGCTCGCTTCTGCCAATCACCTTTTCCGAAAGCTGATTGAGATCAGCCCATTTTTGATCAATGTCGCTTGCATGCTCTTCTGGCATACCTATATTAATACCCACACCGATCACCACCTGACAAAAGCCAGCGGGATCACCAACAATTTCAAGTAATATCCCGCCAACTTTTTTCTTTTCCCAGAGAAGATCATTTGGCCATTTGAGTTTTATTTCTTCTATCCCACAGCGAACGGCTGCACGCCTAGCGGCAACGCCCACAGCCAGACTCAAACCCTCTACAGCCTGAACACCACCATCAAACCCCCATACTAAAGATGTATAAAGATTACACCCATAGGGACTCACCCATTGCCTACCACGACGACCTCGACCCTGAGTTTGCTGCTCAGCAAGAATAACCAACCCAGAAGCATTACCAGCTTCAGCCTGCTGTCTTGCAAGCTCATTGGTTGATGTCACCGTAGACTCAAGCTGGCATTTTTGTATTAACGCCTTGGACTTAACGGACAGGTGACTGGAAAAAATTGTTTCGGACAAGAGGTCGAGCCCACCCACAATACGATAACCACAACCTTTTTGAGATTCGACAGCTAAGCCCAGCGCCTCAACTTTTTGCATTTGCTTCCAAATGGCAGTGCGCGAGATACCAAGCAATTTCCCCAGCTCTTCACCAGAGTGGTATTCGCCATCACTGAGTATTTGTAACAGCCTATCCATTACAGCTTTCCCTTCACAACGTTCTCTTGACGATTTTTCATCACAACTGGCCCATCAAAATAAGACCCCAGCATTACGCCATATAAAGCGAACCCCAACGACTAGCAACAAAACGGCGAAGCCTATACGTAAAATATCTGCTGGTAGTTGGTGTGCAAGCCTGGCTCCCCACTTGGCAGAAAATGCACTGGCACACACAATACCTATAAAGGCTGGTAAGTACACAAAACCCCAAGCACCAGCAGGTAAATCCACTTCCCCCCAACCTTGAACCAAGTATACAAATACGCCACTTACCGCTATAGGCAAACCACAGGCCGACGAAGTAGCCACTGCATTTTTCATCGGCACTTTAAACCAGGATAGGCCAGGTACAGATAGCGAGCCCCCGCCAATCCCAAAGATACTGGACACAAACCCAATCACCGCCCCCATTATGCTCTTACCAACAACCCCCGGCAGGGAGCGAACACCACCCGGCTGCAATGAGGATGCCATCGTCATTGCAACCAAACAGAGAAAGATACCAAAACTTAACTGCAAGACTGGGCCGCCAATACTAACGGCAAAGGTAGCGCCAAAAGCTGCTCCGACAATGATTCCCGGCGTCAGCCAAATAACCACCGACCACAAAACAGCACCACGCTTATGATGGGCAAAAATGGAGCTAATAGAGGTAACCACGATAGTGGCTAGAGATGTACCTATCGCCAAATGGGTGAGTACATCCTGCGAAAAGCCCTGCGCCGCAAAGGTAAAAATCAAAATGGGAACAATAACGACCCCACCGCTCAACCCAAACAGGCCACTGATTAATCCGGCGACGATACCCAAGCATAGATAGAGCGCATAGATTTC
Source organism: Porticoccus sp. (assembly GCA_018066715.1). Classification (GTDB taxonomy): domain Bacteria; phylum Pseudomonadota; class Gammaproteobacteria; order Pseudomonadales; family Porticoccaceae; genus Porticoccus. The sequence continues at coordinate 2,833 of JAGPWA010000141.1, forward strand.
CATTTAAAACCAACAATAATTCAAATGAGTAACGAAGTATTATGCCTGATATGAAATGGTTGTGAGCAATGGTGTATGTTTTGCTAAAAATGAAATAGATCAGTTTTTCTGAACAAAACAGAGACAGACTGTAGATAAACTTGTGAAATTGCCTATCATCAGCGCCAACGATAACTAAGAATTTCACACAATATCGCTTGGTTTTACTCGTCAACAATTAAGTCGCTAGGTGTGCTGTATTTAATCGTCAGCTTAAACACCCTACCCAAGTTCTTCCGAGCAGGAGACATTTCATGAACAACAGCAATATTTATGAGTTATTCCGATCCAAGTTTCCTGCTAATGCGGAAGCAGTCTTTCTTGAACATGAGCGGGGAAATCTATTTTATAGCCAAATTCAAAATGAAACCGGGCAGCTAACTGCTCTCCTGAAACAACTCGGTGTAAAAAAAGGAGACCGCGTCATTGTCCAAGTGGATAAATCTGCTGAAGCGGTATTACTCTACCTTGCCTGTCTTCGTGCAGGGGCAATATTTATCCCGCTAAACACCGGTTATACCGCCAAGGAAGTGGACTACTTTATAGACAATGCCAATCCCCACTTAATTGTGTGTCGCCCGCAAGACCTTGACGCGATAACAGCATCTGCCAAAGCGTTGAATGTTCCTCATGTTATGACCCTTGATGATCAAGGCTCTGGCAGTTTGATCGAGGGGAAAAACAATGCGCCCTGCAGTAATGATATTGAGCGCTGCGAAGGTAGTGACGTTGCCTGTATTCTCTATACATCTGGCACCACTGGACGCCCCAAAGGGGCCATGCTGTCCCATGACAACCTGTCCTCCAATGCTAATGTGCTTCACAGCTATTGGCATTGGGAAGATGGCGACGTATTACTCCATGCACTCCCAATATTTCATGTGCACGGCCTGTTTGTGGCGCTGCATTGCGCGCTTTTGAATGCTTCCAAAGTTATCTTCTTGGCAAAGTTCTCATTACCGGCCATCAAAGAAAACCTACCGCACTCTTCCGTGATGATGGGGGTTCCCACTTTTTATGTTCGTCTGCTGGAAGATCCAGAATTTAACGAAAACATGTGTAAGAACATGAGGCTATTTATTGCTGGATCAGCGCCTCTGCTCGCAGAAACGTTTAAAGAGTTTGAGACAGTCAGCGGCCACAAAATACTAGAACGCTATGGCATGACCGAAGCGGGAATGATTACCTCGAACCCCTACGACGGTGACCGTGTTCCCAGTACCGTTGGTTATGCACTTCCTGACGTATCTACTCGGGTTGCCGATGACACCGGGAGTGAAGTGCCACGGGGTGACGTTGGAATACTTGAAATTAAAGGACCCAATGTGTTTCAAGGCTATTGGTGTATGCCCGAGAAAACCGCTGAAGAATTCCGTAAAGACGGTTTTTTTATCACTGGCGATATGGCGACCATGGACGACGAAGGCCGCATCAGCATTGTTGGCCGAGCAAAAGATCTGGTCATTTCTGGTGGCTTCAATGTCTATCCCAAAGAAGTGGAGAACGCCATTGATGAAATAGAAGGGGTTAAGGAGTCCGCTGTTATCGGCATTCAACACCCCGATTTCGGCGAAGGTGTCACTGCGGTAATTGTAAAAGAAGTAAAATCAGGCATCACCGAAGAGCAAGTGATGGCATTCCTAAAAGATAAAATTGCTCGGTTTAAACAACCGCAGAAGATTTTCTTTGTGGACGAACTTCCCCGAAACACCATGGGAAAAGTTCAGAAAAAAGCACTGCGGGATACCTACCACGGCATCTATTCATAATAGAGCCGGCAATCCCGACGTTTAAGGCCTAGATAGAGTAAGCAACACGGGCATTAAAACCTCTACACCTCTCGCTCAGATAGCATGAGCAACGATAACCAACCCGGCAAAAAACAACCGGGTTGGCCACAATCTCACCGAATGAACTAATTCCGCTAATAAGATGCAACAAGCAACTGCGTATTATCTTCCTCAAACTCAGCCACGACAGAAGAGGCTGTATCTTCAGGAATGGAAAATGACGCCATAGCGGACACTAAAGCATCAACATCACTGGCATAGATGACAGCGTCATCCGTATGGACTTCTTCCACCTGCGAAGCCTCATCGGTATACCAATTTTGCACCATAACCGAATCAGTCGTACCCGATAAACCAATCAGCAAGTCATCACCCGATTGAGAGAACAGAAGCATATCGGCAGTTATATCCCCAGTGAACTTAAGGACATCTGTATCCCTCTTGTTTGAGGTACTATTATCTACCGTATCTTGCCCAGAACCAGCAGCAAAAATATAGGTATCATCGCCTTTATCGCCGACAAGGAGATCATTACCTTCACCCCCATTTAACAAATCATCACCTTCAGCTCCAGTCAAAATATCATCGCCACCAAGACCAAATAACCGATCCCCTTTTCTTCCACCCACAAGTGTTTCAGCGCCGGAACTACCGACCGTTGTTCTTGCTATTGATGTGTCAATCGACACATCAACTGACACATTGCCTGTGGTTGCTTCGAAACCATCACTAACGGTATAAGAGAATGCCGCTGGCCCCACGTAGTCGGAAGATGGCGTAAAGATCACCGTGGAATTTACCTGATCCCAACTAACAGATCCATTTACACCATTGCTCACACCGGTAATTGACAGCACATCACCCTCCGGATCCGAATCATTGGATAGCAGATCTGCCTCAGCCACCACCACAGACGTGTTATCAACCGTTGCCACATTATCAGGGAGTGCAACAGGGCCTGAATTTGCTGGTTGCACATCCACCACTACTGAGGCCACAACCGTATCTACCCCATCAGTTACCTGATAATCAAAGCCGGCATCGCCCTCAAAACCACTACCAGGTATAAAAGTCACCATACCTGAGACGTCATCGTAAGATACTGATCCGTTATAACCTCCGAAGGCTGACACAAACTGTAACGTATCGCCATCCACATCCAGATCATTAGCCAACAATACAGATACCGGAACGATGATTGACTGATCGACTGCAGTCATCAGGGCATCGCCCATCAAATCAGGGGCATCATTTACCGCACTGACGTCCACTGTGACCGCACCGAATGAAGACTCTTTGCCATCAAACAGTTCGTATTCAAACGATGCACTACCGTTAAAATCAGCATTCGGTGTAAACGTAAAACTTTCCGCCACATAATCAGCAACCACCGTTCCATTCAGCGCATTGGCAAACCCAACGATGCTCAAAGAGTCTCCATCCGGATCACTGTCATTGGCCAAAAGACTGGCAAAGGAAATATTTATCGAATTATCTTCGCTGATTGCAGCATTATCAGTGCCCGCCACTGGCAGTTCATTTGGCGTTGTCATCAGGTCAATATCTGATGGTGTCCAAACCGTACCATCTGAAAATGTAATCTTGTCAACGGTGTAAGCCGTATTAAAAAATGATTGCAATAAAATACTCTCATCAGAGAAAAGCTGAATTTGAAGATCATCCTGTATTCGTTGTACTGAAGTTGTCGTCACGGCTACTGAAGCATCAAAAATCAGTGAATCGGTGGTGGTTGCATCTGCATAATCATTGCTGATCGTGTCATTGCCATCACCAGCGGCATACTGATACTGGTCACTGCCTTTACCACCCGATAAAAAGTCGTCTCCAGCGCCACCGATCAACGTATCATCACCGGCACCACCATACAGCGTGTCTGAACCTGCCATGCCTTGCAGAATGTCGGCGCCACCGTAACCTTCAAGGAGGTCGTCACCTGCTCCGCCCGCCAGGGTATAATTACCCGCCAAATCCTGGTCAACCAGGGTATCTATATAATCTTTATCCCAGCTAGTACCATCGGAAAATTGAATCTCATTAATTACCCAATCATTTGCATTTTTACCCTTGCTAACAAAATGATTGGTAATGGTCATTTGGTCTGCTTCATTTAACTTCAGGATCAGATTATCCCCTGAACGAATAACCTGAACATCACTGTCGCTGACACTGCTATCAAATGAAACAACATCGTACCGGCCTGAACTTTCGTCAAAGTTATTGATCGCGTCTGAACCCGCCCCATAACCAAATATGTAGGTGTCGCTGCCATCACCACCCGTCAAGGTGTCTGAGCCCGCGCCGCCATTCAACAGATCATTACCATCCCCTCCAGAAAGTGTGTCGTTGCCATCCCCACCGTTTAGCTGATCATTGCCCACCTCTCCATAAAGTGAATCACTACCAGCGTCACCACTTAAAACATCATCGCTGTCGCCACCATACAGCTTGTCATTACCAGCTCCACCAAATAAAGAATCACCCCCGGTGTCACCATATAAGGTATCCCAACCACTGGCACCAGTGATCGAATCATTGCCACCCAACGCATGAATTTCGACGCCATAGCCATTGTCCGCGACAGCGATGACATCATCTCCTTCCGAAACCAGGCTTGCATAGGTTTGGTTGTTAAACTTTGTCATTACATCGACGTGGGTATAACTTGCCCCGCTGGTAGACCCGAGATAGATACGCTTGAACTGATTATCGCCATCAATGAAATAATCGATGATCGTCGCCGAGTCATTTTCAGCACCCGAGACGCTGCCCGAAAAGCTGATGACCAGATCATCTCCAGCCTGGCCAAGAACAATATCACTCCAAGTCAAACCCGGACCCTCGATAACCAGATAATCGTAAGGTTGCCTATTGCCCTCCGAGTCATATTGAAATAATGATGTGGAGCCAGAATTAATAATGTCATGGCCACCGCCAACACCCCAATAGTGATAGTCTGTGTGATTTCCTCCAGAGAGGCGATCATCTCCGGCATCACCATACAAATGATCAATATCACTGCCACCATTAAGATCATCGTTACCCGAACCACCGTGCAAAATATCATTACCACTACCGCCATCAACGTAATCATCGCCTGCCAGCAAATCCATCACATCATCACCGGAGGTTAAATATAAGTAGTCATTATTCTCGGAGGGGGCTGATAAAAGGTTAACGATATAATCGTTTGACCATATTGTCGCGGCGGCATCAGAAAATTCGATTTGGCTGATATAGGTCAGGGGGTTATTCGCGCCGTAGTAGAAACGATCTACTGTCAGCGTTTCATTGGTATCCAGTATCTCAATAATTAAGTCATTCTGATAACGTGTGAGCTGTACATCGTTTGGCCCAATACCACCAACAAGCTTTATTACATCCACATCAGAAAGGTTGGTGTCTCTAACAATATCTTGATCGTAACCCCGACCAAATTCGAATATGTTATCAAGACTATTACCAATCAGAAGATCATTACCAGCCAGGCCACCCAACACACTAGAAACTCCAGCCAATAACACATCATCACCTGCGGTGGGGGTATTCAGCAGTACTGAAATTTCAGCACCAGAAATTAGTGTTCCATCACTAAACTCCACCCCTTGAAACGAATTCAGATTGGAGAAATCCACAATTTGAATAGAATCAGATCCGCTATACGTAATTGTCAGCGATTTATAATATTGTGTTGAGTAACTATCGTTCGTACGTTGAAAGCTCACATCGCCCACTACAACAGAGCTGTCAAAATAAATCAGATCATTTGAAGAGGATTCATCAGAAAAGATGACATCAGATCCATCACCCAGAGAATAACGATAGACATTATCACCAGCTTCTCCACGCAACCTGTCGTTACCCTCCCCACCTGTAATATCATCATTGCCAGACCCAGCTTCTATGTAGTCATCACCCAAACCACCATCGATAACATCATCTCCATTATTCGACCTGATATCATCATCACCATCGCCCCCGTTAATCTGATCATGATCTTTGGAACCATAAGTAACACCATATTCAGAAGGGTTCTGATAAGCCTGTGACATAATGGTTTGTGCATCCCAGCTAGCCACCTCATTCCCACCGACATCAAAGAACACAAATTCTGAAAGCCTGAAAGAGTAGTAACTCTCAACCACCAACTGATGTTGAGCAATGTCCTCACCTGTCAGCCATACCAGTAGGTCGCCATCATTATCAAACTGAACATTGACTTCACTCTCAGAAATCCCATGCCCGAACTGAATGATATTGTGATCGGAACCCTGTTCCTGAATCGTGTCCCGACCACCCTGACGATCACGAATATAAATATCATCACCACTGCCACCGGCTAACGTATCGTCACCTGAGCCGCCGTCCAAAATATCAGCGTCATTGCCACCATAAAGGGCATCATTTCCAGTTCCACCTGACAAATAATCATTGCCATGCCAGCCATACAACTGGTCATCGCCATCTTCACCCCAGATGGTATCGTCACCACTCAGGCCATTGATGTTGTCATTGCCTAAACCGCCAAATAGCTCATCATTCCATGTAAAACCTTTTATCGTGTCATCACCATCGCTACCCTGACCAGCATGCGACAGAATGTCATTGAGTCCCCAGGTCGACAGTACAACACCATTGGCATCAACAAACTCAATGGCTTCCAATACGGGGTTGGCAGCCGGGATGGCCGAAACCAGAGGGAAATAATTACTGACAATAAACTTGTCCGAGGAGTCCAGCTTACTTTCCAGAATCAAGTCGCCACTGCTGTTGGTTTTTACGACCAAATCCGAATCTGTCAAATCCGGCCCGATCACCAGCTTGTCAACGTCAGTTGTACTCCCAGAGGTAGCATTCCATATATCAACACCATCACCGGCATTAAAATAAAGGGTGTCATTACCACTGCCGCCATATAACGTATCGTTACCCTTTCCGCCCGTCAGTTCATTGTTACCTGAACCGGCGTAAAGCTGGTCACTACCATCACCCCCGAAAATTGTATCGTCGCCATCCCCGCCATCCAATACGTCGTTAGCAGAACTGCCCATGATCACATCATTACCACCCCGGCCATCGAACGTGACCGCAAAAGCACCACCACTCAAATTATCATCACCAGAGGTACCGAGAAAATCTCCCCCATAGGTTGTTGCAAAAAAGCTGACAAAATCACCCATTTGATGGGTTTGCCCACCCACAACAATGGTAGATGCCTGCTCAAAGGTATCGTTGAGTAAAAAGGCGCCGCCATCCCACACCTTGGTATCAACCGGCTCGCCGTTAACATCGATGGTTTCAATATGGTAGCTGGTGTAAACACCTGTCCGATTGGAGGCAGACTGATCAAGGTACACCTCAGAAAATGAATACTTATCCGACAAGGCCAGACTATTATTGCCCTCCGTATCCTCTATCGTATCCACCTGGGCATCACCCGAAATAATATACGTGTCGTCTCCTGCGCCCCCTGCCAGATAATCTGCTCCTGCCCCGCCATCCAACACATCATTGCCGGTACCGCCATGCAACGTGTCATTACCCGCACCGCCTTCCAGGTAATCGTTCCCCTCATCACCTGTTAAATAGTCACTTCCATCCCCACCCAACAGGCGGTCGTCGCCTTTTTCACCAAATAGCTGATCATCCTCAGTGCCGCCATCCAGTAAATCATTTCCGGCACCGCCAACCAACTGATCCAACCCGGCACCGCCATAGAGCTGGTCATCGCCGTTATATAGCTCACCAATTGGGGTTACGCCGATACCCGCGACATCATCACCCCACAATTGATCATCACCGGCTTCGCCGTACAACACATCACTGCCACCATTTCCCGCCAACTGATCATTGCCGTCACCACCATAAACCGTGTCATCACCATGGTCCTGACCACCCAGCCACTTATCATCCCCCCACAAGTTATCGTCGCCGGTACCACCACTGATAAAGTCATTGCCGCCATTCCCTAGAATTGTGTCAATGCCTGCATCCCCATACAAAACATCGTTACCATGTAAAGTAATGGACAAATCCCGATACCCCAGGCCAATTGATTCATAGGCAACCGGGTCAACCGTTGGGTCGGTGAAGATCGTCCAGGTATAGAAGTCCTGATTATTAACCCTGTCACCTAAAATTAGGTCATCGCCAATACCACCGTTTATGATATCGTTTCCTGTTTCGCCATACAGGCTGTCATTACCTGCGCCGCCATCAATCAAATCATCATAGGTCAGCCCCGCTTTTGTCTGGTCAATCAACTCTGGGGCTCGAAAGACATAGCCGTTGTCCGGATCAAAATAATGAATCCACTGCACAAGACGCGAATCTCCCAAAATGCGATCATCATCATCGCCGCCCATCAACGTATCGCTGCCCGCACCACCGGCCAAAAAATCATTACCGGTGCCACCAATTAATGTATCTTGATAACTTCCTGCCGACAGCTTGTCATCCCCTGCACCGCCATCCAGGTAATCACGATCACCGATGTTCTCATCCAGTGTGTCACCCCGATAGGGGTCGATAACCCCGCGATCAGGTGAACCCGTTGTTGGCGTATTCGCATCACCCCACAACTCATCATTACCCTCTCCACCAAAAACAAAGTCGCTTCCCTTGCCGCCCTGCAAGTCATCACCGCCGGTCAAACCATAGAGAACATCATCTCCCTCGTCCCCCCACAAATAATCAACCAGACTTCCCCCTTGTAATTGATCGTTCTGGTAACTGCCCTCAAAACCAAAAATCGTGTTTGGGCTACCATCGGAGGCTAGTAGATAGTCAGAAAGAATCGATGCATCTAGCATCAACGGCGTGTTATTGACGATGGCTTTTCGGGTATTGAAAACTGTGTCCTGCTCCGGATAAACGGTTTCAACTACACCATCGCCATCCAGGTCAGGTATTTCATAATTACTGTCGATTACAGCAGCAGTGACTGGCGGCTCTGGTGGAGCAATCACAGAAGTGCCCGGCAAACTAATACCAAAATCACCGGACTGAAAGGTGGTTAATGTCATGGAACCGGTATCGGCACTATCCGGCACCTGAATCAGTGCACTCACACCACTCAACACCAATCGAAAGCCTGCACCCTCCGCTTCATAGACATCCGCACTATCAGAAAGCTTATTAAAAATCAGCGTGGACAAATCAACCCCATTGACCACAATACGGTCACCACCGGTATCTGCATCCAAAATACGATCATTGCCATCGCCGGAAATATACTGAAAGATATCCCCGCCAGCACCACCCACCAGGGTGTCTATACCTTTCCCACCCGTTATCGTGTCGTCACCGATGCCGCCCTCGATATAATCATTGCCAGCCTGGCCGTTGAGGATGTCATTGCCGCCCATACCGTAGAGGTGGTCGTCACCGCCACCACCATCCATACCAGCTATATTATTTGTATCATCACCAAAGATATATCGATCAGCAAAGTTGTCTATACCTCCTATGTTCTTCGTAATGAAATAAAGTGAACTTTGTTTATCATCAAAAATAAGTGATTCCAGTGCCGAGGGATTGAGTATATCCCCAGCATTGCGCACCAGAATGTATTGCAGCATTAATGAACGATCAGCAAGATATTGGTCCGTGTAAATCCTGTCACCGTTAGTATCATTTAAATCGTATTTACTATCGGCAGCAGCGGTACCAGTTAAGTCTCCGGTAATAGAAAAAGGTAATAGGTTAACCAAGGCATACAGGTAGCCACGGCCAGCTTCGGTATCTTGAGCGGCGAGATTAGCAATGTAACCTCCTGTAATAGCTTGAATAGCATATTGAGAACTACCAATTTCGGCTTTAATCGCACTTATCACCTCATGGTATTTATTTCTAGCTGAAAGATTATCAGCATCCACGTATTGGGGTATCTGGGAATCCGCTATATTGAAAAACTCTGCTAATGCAGTAGTAATAGACTCAAGGCTGTTAGCTGCAGTCTTACTTCCTAAATGTAAAAATCCGCTTATTTCTTCACTCGAAAGACTCGAATCCATCGTTGCAAAAACATCATAGAGTTTTAGTGAATCTGCTATCTGTACTTTACTGTGACCTGCTAGCCCCACATCCCCATTTGTATTCACTTCTATAAATATACTTTCCTGTGAACTGAAGGGCGTCCACAAATCTGATGTAGGGTCATAGTCATCTCCACCAAATTCAGATTCACCAACCAGTGAATGAATGATGGAATCATTAAATTCTGAAAAGGCCGTACTGCCGGTAATTTGATGAATAACCTTCTGTGTAAGACCATCGTAACCTGGCGCATTGTAGGTATAAACTTCAGCAACAATATCTGGAAATAAAGCACTCGCTAATGCCGCCAAATGACCTCCTAGCGAATGACCACTGACAACAATCTGCTCTCCATCAGCCAGAATGCCTGAACCCTGTATTGGTGCCACTTCCTCAATATAATAATAACTAACAACACCTTGCCCCTGAGGACTTGAATAAAGAACATCTATACCCTGCGGTGGAACACCGGCTAAACCATCAATACTTTTTAGTGCTACTTGCTTTTGAGTTCCTTCACGAAGACTATTTACATAGTTATAAAGTGAAATTGCCTGATTAAATGCGATACCTGAATTAATAATTTCTAGATCAGCCGCTCCATCCGGCCCGACAAACTGTGATGGCTCTGTTCCCCGTATGGCCAAAACTGCCTGGTTATTATTTTCTGTATCCCTAAATAATGTGGCGGAAAAGCCTGTGTTGTCATTGGCGAAATGGTCTACTGTATTAAAACGAGCGACAAACTCTTGAGCTTGGGAAAGAGTTAAATTAGCGGAGTCTTCATCTTGCAATGCCACTTCTACTGCATCACCCTCTAAATCATTTGGATCAAATAGCCCATATGCAGCCTGCATCATTAATGCGTAATCGTAGTATTGATTGATTCCTGTTGCCATAATGCTATCTCCTTGCTGATGGCTTTGAAATTAATTCATGATAATTTGAATAATCTTCATATTTTTTTAACTTTTTAAACTTCTTAATATCTGTACATGCTGTAGCGACATTCCCACCAATCCCTCGCAGCTTTCTATCCAGCCGCGTGGTCATGCGGTAATTTCGAAATCCAGCTATTTTATTACCTGTCTTAAAATTCTCAACATACTGATCTGATAAAGATATTTCTAAAAAAGATGGGCTAACTTTTTTATTAGGGTCACCAAAACCTCGTGTATGTGTACTCTTTAGCTCAAATGTTATTTTTTCTTCTATTGTTTTTTTATTAGCCCTAAATCGATAGATAACATAGCCATCTTTTACATTCTTTGTTTTATTCATTTCCACATATTGGTAACCTTTTTCTAAAAAATACTTAGCATGCCTTGGCTCTCCAAAACTACTTAAATAAATTCCTTTTACATATATATCGCTATTGATATAGACCCCACCCGATTCCATGCAAAATTTATCCAGATAGTGCTTACCTAAAACTGCATCCCAAGTAGCATATAAAAACATCATTATTGCCAAGCCAAATATAAGGGCTATACGAAACTTTCTACCAATATTAGTTTTTTTCAAAAGGAAACTAATAATCCATAGAGCCACCAAGCAAAGTGGAAAATATAAACCCAGTAATATTAATATTGAAAAACCATTCATATACATAAATCACCACTTCTTCACACAGCTATCTTGTTACCACAAACCTTGAGAGACCCTACTTCTCTAGAATCAACGCCCCATCAGGCCCGACAACCTTCGATCTCTCGTTCCTCGAATGGCCATTATCTTGCGTATCCCTAAACAGAGTGTCATTACCTGTCCCGGCATAAATCCAATCTTCATCATCGCCTGACACCAGGAAGTCGTTATAACTCGCTCCAACCAAAATATCTTCGCCTTTACCACCGAACAACCAATTCTCTTCATCAACATCATCCCGTGCTTCACCATCAGAAGTATAAATTTCAGAGGCAATCAAAAAATCCCCTTGTGATCCTCCATAAATAGTGTCCGAGCCTTTTCCTCCAATTAATATCGAAGAAAAATAATTAACCTCCTCTGGATTCGCACTTACGGCAATAACATCGTCACCTGCGTAAGTAGAAATCAAACCATAATACAATCCATTATCTGGGTCATTTCCATCAAAATTGGAGACATAGACATTATCATGAGCCAAACTTTCGCTGTCTGCTTCATAGAAAAAAGCTTGGTAATAAAGTGGTGTTGATCCTTCAACAAAAGCATCTGTAAATCCATCAACTAGAATTGGCTCAACGTTGTTGTTTTCTGGCAGTACAATGCCAAAATTAGATACACTCTCCGGTGGGACACCAGCCCCAGCAGCAACATAATTTTCTATTCGGATATAACTCCCATCAGAATTTGGGGCTAATATTTTCAATGTACTATCCGAAGAACTATGTATATAAAGATTTCCTTTTTCATCTGAATAAGCATGATCGTCATTTTCATTCATCAGGTAGGAAGCCAACATTGGCACTTGCTCAAGGCTCAACGTACCCAATTCATCGCCATTGAGTAGAATGCGGTCACCCCCAACATCACCGCCTTTAACAATGTCAAACCCATCCCCACTGTTAAAAACAAACGTGTCTTTTCCCGCACCGCCAACTAAGGTGTCTATACCTTTCCCACCCGTTATCGTGTCGTCACCGGTGCCGCCCTCGATATAGTCGTTGCCGGACTGGCCGTTGAGGATGTCATTGCCGCCCATACCGTAGAGGCGATCATTATTGTTGCCGCCTTGTATAACATCGGCCTCGACGATATCTCCAAATACAATACGATCAGCAACAGGAGAAAACCCAAAGGTCTGAATTTCTTGTCCGGTTTTGATATCAGTAAAAATCTCTGCACTACCATCATTAGAAAGAATGACTGTTGGTACACTTGTAATATCTTCAGTGTTTCTAATAAGGATGAAAGAAAGAAACTTTGAGCGATCCTGGAGATATTGATCGGTATAGACTATATCGCCATTAGTATCATTGAGATCATACTGAGCATCAGCAACTGCGGTTCCAGCCAGGTTGGATGTAATGGCAAAAGGCAACAGGTTCACCAAGGCATAGCGGTAGCCATTGCCCGCTTCATTATCTAGTGCGGCAAGGTCAGCTATGTGTTTACCTGCAACAGCTTCAATATTGTAATTATTATCTGCGGCTACAACTTCTTGATAAAAAAGCTCGATATCGTCTTTATTCGCTTGTATAGCAAGATTGCCACCCAGTAGATCGCCAAGCTGATTAATAATCGTTTCAAGGGATTGATCGGCAACATTCGTTGCAGCATCGAGTATTTTATAGATGGCATTAAAGCCAGACTCGGTATCCAAGTTTGGATCCAGCAATGCGAGAACTCGGTATACGGAGAGGCTTTCAACTAGTTTAGATATAGAGTGGTCATCTAGTGTCGATTCGTTTTCAATAAAGATTTCGGTTTTAGGCCCTGGATGGTAACCAACAACACTCCCCACAAAATCTGCATAGTAATTATTAATTTTTCCATCCAAAGAAATTCCGTTAATAATTTCATTGGTTAGATAATCAGTGAAATTTACACCCAAGCCATTGAATGTATAGCCTTCCCCCATCGTGGTGTGATATTTGTAGGATGCCATTGTGGTGAGAAACCCGCCCAATGAGTGACCGCTAAAATTAACACCCGCCGCTAAGACACCACCCGTTAGCAAGCCAGCTTGCTCAAGGAATACGGAAATAGAGTCATCTTGGCGAGTAAAGTATTCGATGGTTGTACCGCCAAGAAGAACATCTAAATTAGTAGTAAGCCAGTCAGCAACGTCGTCCGTACCTCGGAATGCAACGGTCAAATCTCCCGTTGCTCTTTCTTCAAATATCGTGGCAGAAAAACCATTGGCCAGCTCAATATAACCCGTGGAAGGGTCGCCATAGACTTTGTATAAACCGTCCAGAGGATCAAAAAATGTTTTGTATTGCTCTTCTGTAAAGCCACGATTATTAATTAATTCAGCTTTTTTCTCTGCTTCAGAACTAGCAGCACTCCAATCGGCATAGGCCGCAGCGGCTAATAATGCTTCTGTATAGATATCTTCAATCATCACTACTTCTCCTTGTGAATCACAATCGTTTTTTCAATCAAGTCAGCTTTGATAGATGCTGAAAACTTTTTATCTAATAAGCGACAGCTTTTGGGTGAACTGTGACGTGGACGAACGTTATAAGAATAGGAGATGTATTGACCCAAAACTTCTTGAGAGGCCCTATCTTCCACAAATACTTCTGTACGGATAAATTCTGAGTGCTTGTTATTAGCTAGCCATATATCAAGCTGCTCGTTGTATGCATACCGCGCTTCAGGTTTATCAATTTTCTTCACTGCAATACAATATTGCTCTAGAAATTCTGGATAGGGTTCAACAATAAACCTTGAAAGAGATTGATCAATACCATCATGACATTGTCCACTATCACGATTCACCTTTGTCAGCCGATAACAGCCTGGGACAGGAATAGAATCAAACTGTGATGGCGATTCATCACAATATTCAAAGAATCGGTATTGTGAGTTGACTAAGTCTATTCGACCAGTAGTATTATAATAACCATCAGCCTCAACCGTTTTGTAAATGGTTAGGCCCGCATCTTTTTCACACAGCCTTTTCAGTTCAGCTAAACCCCTTTTTTCTGAACTACAGGCTGCGCATACAAGGAATAGGAGCAAGAACAACTTTTTCATATTTTCACCCATGGTTTAGCCCAATCACTACCGGCAGGTGAGGACTCTGTGTGAGACCGCCACATACAGCACGAAGTGACGTGAGAAAATGTTACCGGATACAATACAGCCTCCCTCCAGAAAACCTGGGGTGGTATAAAATGAGATTTATATAAAATTAATAATGGCATTTGTACCTCCCTATACTGCTTTTGGTTATCCATTGAAAATAGTCTAGGTGAGCGCCACAGAAAAGTAAGCTGCTGCACGCACTCGACAGATAGTACTCAAATTTCAGCTCATCCTTTCTTAAAAACCTCACCATTTGGCGACTCACTACCGCTCCCTCACACTTTCCTGCTTATACCGAATCAACGGTGCCATCACATATTCAATTAACCGCCGCTTACCGGTTTTTACTTCTGCAGAAACTGCCATACCCGGTATTAAATCAACCTTCTTATTTGCTACCTGAATGGTTGATTTGGCCATACCTACTCGCATGCGATAGCGAAACTGCTCCTGTTCATCTACTACTGCATCCTGAGTTACATCCACCACCATGCCTTCAATAATTCCGTATTTTGTAAAGGGGAATGTGTTCACTTTAATCTCGGCACTCTGCCCCGCTTCGACAAAACCAATGTCTTTATTTTCAAGCCAAGCTTCCACTTCCAACTCGACATCGGTTGGCACCAGCAACATAAGAGGTTGCGCCGGTGTAACCACCCCGCCGATGGTGTGTATTGCCAGTTGCTGCACTTTTCCCGAAATAGGCGCATGAAGAATTTGACGACGATTGAGATCTTTGGCTTTATCCAACTCTTGAATAAGGTTCTGCTGTTGCCGATGGTATTCGCTAATGCTGGATAATGTTTCACTGGCGACTTGAGCCTCGAGTGCAGATAGCTGTTCGCTGACCCGCTGGATCGCTGAGGCAAGCTGCCCCTGTGTGGCCTGTTCTACGGCCAATGACTGAACTTGTTCGATGCGCCGTTCTTCGAGCTCCATCCATACAGTCTCTGCGGCCATATGTTTTTTATGAAGGGTTTTAACGGCATCTGCTCTTTTTGTTACCAGGGGTATTGTTTGTTCAAGTTGCTTGATCCGCTGTACGCTTGCGCGTTTTTCTGCAGCACGCTCGGACTTTTCTGCCAACAATGCCGCACGGCCTGCTTTAAAGCTTTGCCACTCCTGCCACAGTAGTTGTATCTGTTCGTTATCAAGATGACTGCCGCCGCTTGCTCTTTCATCGATATCATTAAAATTAATAGGTTGATCAGGTGTTTTAAGTAGGCTGACAAATAACGTCTGCCGCTGAATCATTCCTTCTGTATATGTCAGTTCTTGACCCAACCGCTTCTGATCGGCAAATGTGATTGTCTGATCTAATTCGATTAGCGGTTCACCCTTTTTAACCATTTGCCCTTCGGTAACATAGATGGTTTTTACCACGCCTTTTTCAAGTGGCTGAATCTGTTTGACCTGACCACTGGGAATAATTTTTCCCTCTGCCACAGACACGATATCCACTTCACCAAAACAGGCCCAGATTACGGCGATAGAAAATAGTGCTATCAGACTCCATGCGAGCACTCGACCAGCCGGGGATGGCGGTGTTTCCTGAATTTCCAATGCGGCGGGAAGAAACTCCCGCTCTGTGTGTGTGACCTTATTGTCGCCAAGCTTGCTACGTTCCGCCCAGGCAGACTTAAACACGCGCCATAATTCGGTTATACGTTTCATCAGTCAGTGCCATCCATGGCTGGGCTATCTTCACTCCGTTGCTCGCTCACTTTGACTGCCCTAATAGCCGGTGTATGGCTCTGGTAGCTGTGCAGCCTAGCATAGTAGCCATTTTTTTCTATTAGCTGATCGTGATCTCCGCTCTCCACCACCCGGCCTTTGTCCACGACAACGATGCGATCACAATGGCGCACGGTGCTGAGGCGATGGGCAATGATAAATACGGTTCGTCCCTTACAGATTTCACCCATATTTTCTTGAATTACGCGTTCTGACTCGTAATCCAGAGCGCTCGTTGCCTCATCAAAGATCAAAATCCGTGGGTTAGTGATTAGGGCGCGGGCTATGGCAAGCCGCTGTCGCTGACCACCTGATAGGTTACAGCCGTGCTCACCAACAACATTGTCATAGCCTTCTGGCAGCTCAAGGATAAAGTCGTGCGCTCCAGACAATTTTGCAGCTTGCACGACATGCTCCATGGGTAAGCCCGGGTTGGCCAGTGCTATGTTTTCTCGCACGGTACGGTTAAACAGGAAGCTCTCCTGTTGTACTACGCCAATATTGCGACGCAGCCATGCGGTATCGACCATTTTCAGGTCAACACCATCCACAAGAACTCGCCCTGATTCTGCTACGTAGAGCCTTTGTATCAGTTTTGTCAGGGTGCTTTTTCCCGAGCCAGAACGACCGACAATACCAATGATTTCACCGTGCTGAACTGCCAGGTTAAGATCATCTAATACTGCTGAGCCATCCTGTTGATAACGGAATTTCACATTTTCGAAAGTTACGTTTCCTTTCAGTTGCGGCAAGGTGCTTCTATTGGGATTAAAGCCTGGTTCTTTTGGCGTATTGAGAATATCCCCTAACCGCTTTAATGAGATACCCGCTTGCTGGAAGTCTTGCCACAACTGCACCAGCTTTATGATTGGCCCACTTACTCTTCCAGCAATCATGTTGAAGGCTACTAGCTGACCAACAGTTAACTCGCCAGCAATCACTAGGTGGGCACCCCACCATATAATTAATAAGGTCGTGATTTTATTGATGAGGCTCGCTATCTGATTAGCCACATTATTGAGGTTTTGCGCCCTAAAGGAGGCTGTTACGTATTTAGAAATTTGATCTTCCCAGCGCCGCTGCATCTGGGGTTCCACTGCCTGAGCTTTTAAGGTTTCAATCCCGGAGACCGCTTCCGTCAGAAAGGACTGGTTAACAGCGCCATGCTTAAATTTCTCATCGACTCGGTGTCGCAAAATGGGGGTAATAAAAATGGAAAGCGCTATATAGAACGGCAATGTACCCAACACAATCCAAGTAAGCAGTGGGCTGTAGTACCAAAGTACTGCAAAGAATACGAAGGTGAAAAATAGATCGATTACTAAAGTGAGTGCAGATCCAGTGATAAAGTTTCGAATAGTATCCAGCTCTCGAACTCTAGCGACACTCTGGCCTACCTGACGGGATTCGAACCATGCCAGGGGCAGGCTAACTAGATGATGAAACAGCTTTGCGCCTAACTCCACATCCACACGGTTTGTAGTGTGGCTGAACAGATAGTTACGCAACCCTCCTAGCAGGGTGTCGAAAACAGCTACCACCACAAAGCCAAATGCCAACACATTGAGAGTAGTGAACCCCTTATGCACCAGCACCTTATCCATGACCACTTGAAAGAAAAGTGGTGTCACCAGAGCAAAGAGCTGCAAGAAGAAAGACGCGACTATTACTTCACCAAACATCTTTCTGTATTTAACCAGCGAGGGGATAAACCAACTTAAATTAAACTCACGGCCAATCAGGCTCGAGCTATTAACCTTATTAAGAAGAATCAGCTGACATGATTCATCTTTGAGTTCTTCTAGAGATAACACATCAGGTTTTATGCTGTCAGGTCGTTGTACCAGGCATTTTACTACGTCATTTTCACTTGAGGTTCTAGCCAATACAAAATAACTATTGTCCCGACTACAGACTATCGCCGGGAGAACAGCATTTTTGATGGAGTGATCAGAAAGTTTTACAAGTTTGGCTTTAAAGCCAATTGCCTTGGCAGCACGTAACAGCGTTTCAACTGTAGTAGCCTCGCCATTAGATCCGAATTCATGCTCCAGCTGGCCAATATCGACGGCCACTTGATGGATCTGAGCGATGACTGTTAAAGACTTAAAACCACTACCCACTCTAAACCCATCCCTGTTTACTGGCAGACCAGTATTGCATCCAGTTGCAATTCGAAAGGCTATACAACCCCAACCTAGAAATCAATGTGATTTCTCAATGACACAGTGCATATTTATTCATAGTCATCATGACTTATGTATGTAAATAGACCCTATTTTCAATGTAGTGACAGCCCAAAAAATTAGTTTTTGTGAAAATTTATGACCAAGAAAAATTAACATATGAAATAGGTGAAAACCCCACAATAAAAAAACCCATCCAGCTTATAGCTAGATGGGTTTTTTAATTAGAAGCCTGACGATGACCTACTCTCACATGGCGAAACACCACACTACCATCGGCGCTAAGCGGTTTCACTTCTGAGTTCGAGATGGGATCAGGTGGT
>JAGPWA010000037.1 GCA_018066715.1 Porticoccus sp.
ACATGAAGGCCAGCACCAAAACCATGCCGATAGTGACCGACTTGATACCCAATGCAATATTCTCAGCCCCTAAGGATGGACCGATAGTCCGTTCTTCCACAAAATACATCGGTGCAGCCAATGCGCCAGACCGAAGCAGCAAAGCCAACTCAGAGGCTTCTCTGGGGCTATCTAGCCCGGTAATACGGAAGGAAACGCCGAGTGCACTTCGAATAGATGCCAGACTGATAATTTTCTTTTCCACATAACGTGTGTGTGTCGCCACCGACTCACCGTTTTCATCGATGCTATATTCGGTGTTGGTTTTGTACTCAATAAAGAGCACACCCAAACGACGCCCTATGCTTTTACGCGAAGCCCGATGCATTCGAGCACCGCCCTCACTATCTAGCGTGATATCAACCTGGGGCAATCCCGTTTCATCAAAGCCGGTTCCAGCATTAGAAACATGGTCACCGGTTATCACCACGGATTTTTCCAACCAAGCATCTGGCCTACGACCTGAAGAATCCTTAAACTCGAACTTTTCTCGGCTGACCGTTTTGCCCGACTCAGCTTCGAGACGAAACTCAAGGTTAGCGGTCTTACCGATAATACGCTTGGCCTCAGCAGTATCCTGAACCCCGGGTAACTCTACGACAACCCGATTACGGCCCTGACGCTGGACAATTGGCTCAGAGACACCCAACTCATTCACCCGGTTACGCAGGGTAGTCAGGTTCTGCTTAATGGCATAGTCCTCTATCTCTCTCACTGATGATTCAGTCATTGACGAATGAATCACAAAGAGGCCATCTTCTTCTTTCAGTTGACGAGTCAAATCACGGAAATTTTTGCGAAAGATAGCAACTGCCTGACCCCGCTCTTCTACTGTTTTAAAGACACTGACAATGTCTTTTTTATCAATTAATTTGACTGAGCTGTAACGCAGTTTTTCTTTCCGCATGGCGCTACGCACTTCACGTGCCATCGACTCCATACGTGTAGCGATAGCTTCGTCGGTCTTAACCTCAAGCAGGAAGTGAACGCCGCCACTAAGGTCCAGCCCTAGCTTCATGGGCGAAGCGCCTAGATCTGCTAGCCAATTGGGGGTCGTGGGAGCTAGGTTAAGCGCCACAATATAATCACTGCCGAGGGCTTGCTGGATCAATCGCTTGGCTGGCAATTGCTGTTCACGGCTCTTCAGGCGAATAAGTCCATTCTCACCATTAGCCTCACCACCAAAGTACTCGATACCAGCGCCCTCTAGGGCACCCGTCATTTTTGCCATGACCTGCTCGTCAATATTCGCGCTACTGCTTTGACCGGAGACCTGTATCGCAGGATCCGGTGCGTAAAGATTCGGCAGGGCGTAAATCGTCCCAAAAATGACGACAAGAAGGATAAGTAGGTATTTCCAGAGAGGATAATGATTCATTTGACTGTTCTTATGTTGAATCCCGGACAATAAAGCGAGGCATTATAGGCTTAAAGCAGGCGTAAAATCATGGTTTTACAGGGCCAGCTATCAATAATTATTCTTACCTCTCTATATAGGGGCGCTTATAGTTATATCAAGGCGCGATCTCAAGCAGGGGGTACTAGCCCCGCTGCTACTAAAGTTCCGGCTGCTGAAGCCCCTGTTCATCATAAAAATTACGAGAAAACTCATCCAAACGATGCTCTTCAATCGCCTGACGGATATCTGACATCAGGTTTTGGTAGTAACGCAAGTTGTGGATAGTATTAAGCTGAGAGCTAAGGATCTCACCACATTTCTCGACATGATGAAGATAGGCACGGCTGAAATTTTGACAGGTATAACAGTCACAGTTTACATCCAGTGGCCCGGTATCATGACGATGCACTGCATTGCGTATTTTGATCACACCTGTACTGGTAAACAAATGGCCATTCCGGGCATTTCGAGTGGGCATCACACAATCAAACATGTCTATCCCACGACGCACTGCCTCAAGAATATCCTGGGGCTTACCCACGCCCATCAGATAGCGTGGTTTATTCTGAGGCATTTTTGGTGGCAACGTGCCGAGGATTCGAAGCATATCTTCTTTTGGCTCACCCACTGAGAGCCCACCAATGGCATAACCATCAAAACCAATTTCTTCAAGCCCTGACAGAGATTCGTCACGCAAAGATTCATGCATGCCGCCCTGAATAATACCGAATAATGCTGAAGGACTATCGCCATGTGCCACCTTGCTGCGATTGGCCCATCGCAGAGACAACTCCATAGATGTGCGTGCCTCAGACTCAGTTGCCGGGTACGGTGTACATTCATCGAAGATCATTACGACGTCTGCCCCCAACTCCCTTTGCACCTGAATAGATTTTTCTGGATCCAGAAATACCGGGCTTCCATCAATAGGCGAACGAAATGAAACACCCGCCTCAGAAATCTTACGGATATCACCCAGACTGAACACCTGAAACCCACCGGAATCCGTCAGAATTGGCCCCTGCCACTGCATGAAGTCATGGAGCGTGCCTTTTTTACCTGGCTCAGGGCTGTGCTCCATCACCACTTGTGTGCCAGGCCGCAGCATAAGGTGAAAAGTATTACCGAGAATCATTTGAGCACCGATCTCTTCAATATCCCTCGGCAACATACCCTTTACGGTGCCGCAGGTTCCCACGGGCATAAATGCAGGGGTTTCTACGGTGCCACGGGGAAACTGCATACGTCCTCTGCGCGCCTTGCCATCGGAGGTGTCCAACTCAAAGGACATAAAGCATTCACGACTCATTGGGACAGATCCTTGTTTGACTGCTCCATACTTGGCTGCTCCTCATTAGGTATGTCCTTAGTGGCATCTGGGTTGCGCGTTAAAAACATCGCATCGCCATAACTGAAAAATCGGTAACGTTGCTCGATCGCCTCACGATAGGCGGCCATCACCCGGGTGTAACCCGAAAAAGCACTCACCAGCATCAGCAGCGTAGATTCTGGTAGATGAAAATTGGTCAGTAGCGCATCTACCACATTAAATGTATAACCGGGGTAGATAAAAATGTCCGTATCGTCATTCATTGGCTTGATGTCACCGTCTGCTGCTGCGCTTTCCAGACAGCGCACACTGGTTGTACCTACGGCGATCACTCGCCCGCCGCGTTTACGCGTCTCAGCAATTTTCTCACAAACAGAAGCGGGAACATCAATCACCTCTGAGTGCATCACATGATCACGAATATTATCAGCGCGCACCGGCTGAAATGTTCCTGCACCCACATGAAGCGTCACATAAGCCATATCCACACCAGACTGCCTAAGCTTGTTCAGTAATGACTCGTCAAAGTGCAAACCCGCTGTTGGTGCAGCTACGGCACCCGGTTTTTCAGCATAGACTGTCTGGTAGCGTTCACGATCAGCGGTGTTATCGGCTCGATCTATATAGGGTGGCAACGGCATGTGGCCATTGGTTTCAAGCAACTCCAGTACGGACTGTTCACCGGCAAAACACAACCTGAACAAGTCACCCTCTCGGCCCTCAACTTCAGCCTGCGCCCCACCCTCAAAAATTAACTTGGCACCCTGTTTGGGTGATTTACTGGATCGAAGGTGCGCCAGCACTCTGTGATCATCCAGCAATCGTTCGACCAGCATCTCAACTTTACCGCCCGTTTCTTTTTGGCCAAACAATCGCGCCGGTATAACCCGCGTATTGTTAAACACCATAAGATCACCGGGCTGAATCAGTGAACAGATGTCAGGAAACATTCGATGTTCGACATCGCCCTTCTGTCCATCAAGCACCAACATTCGACTCCCGCACCGATCGGCTGTCGGCTGACGTGCTATCAACTCATCGGGAAGGTGATAATAAAACTGTTCTCGGCGCATGGTGGGCTATAGATCACTGGCTATTATATGAAAGGCCGCA
Organism: Porticoccus sp.; assembly: GCA_018066715.1. Lineage (GTDB taxonomy): Bacteria > Pseudomonadota > Gammaproteobacteria > Pseudomonadales > Porticoccaceae > Porticoccus. The sequence goes on from JAGPWA010000037.1 coordinate 3,882, forward strand.
AGGGTAATTGAAATGGACAAACAGAGCCAGTCCTGAGCAATTACCCTTAAGCAACGACACTATCCAAACTGACCTCTTGATTATGCAAAGACCACTGCTATAATCCCGCTCCTGTGCCAGAGTGGTGAAATTGGTATACACAGGGGATTCAAAATCCCCCGCCCTTAAAAGCGTGCCGGTTCGAGTCCGGCCTCTGGTACCAAATAAATAAACCCCTGCCTTTTTAGGTAGGGGTTTTTTATTTGTGTCCTCAGCGGTCGGCGAGAAATGGCACCCCGGTTCGACAAATTGAGACCTCAGAAGCAATTTGGGCGCTTGAGCGAAGCGACAGCGCTTCCGCAGGAAGTGCCAATGGCCCTTAGGCTATTGGCATCAGTCCGGCCTCGGGTACCCAATCAATAAAAAAGCCCGCTTTTATACGCGGGCTTTTTTATGTAAATCTAATCAATGAACGCTCACACAACATGCTCATCCAGGTACCTATTTACCTCTGATTCGACCATCCCCTTCAATGCCATCATCAACAAGCCCAGCCTTACATCCACATCAACGGTCGACTCGTCAAAACTTACTTTGGCATCAACACTGCTGTATTTGTAATGAACCAGATCACCTTCCAAGCGGTAATCTCCACCGAATTTGGCTTTTAACTTCTGACCCAACTCTTCCGTCATAGCCCGCAATTGGGCCTTGTCCATACTATGACTTCTCTGAATCTTTATATGGCTCACCTACTCTCCCCTTATAGTTATCATTATCAAGGCCATGACTAAATAACACCCTGTGATTCAGATGCTAGCCTTGTTTATCCCGCTGGTAAAGCGCATTACATTCCTTCATAAACTGTCGTTGCAAATCTCCCATGTAAGGAGCCAATAGCGTCATAATTTGAAGTATGGCGCTCTGAATAAAGTTGTGCTGATCCAACTGGCGCTTGCGTAGATTTTGGAACTCGAACCAATGTGTATAGATCAACATCATATTGTCAGCCAACTCATCAATACGTATTTCTGCATCCCCTCCAGCCAACACACCTTCATCAAGCAAGTTATTTAACATCGTATGGATTGACTGATATTGTTGCTCGATCAGCCGGCGAAAGCGGTTATCAATCGCCGTATATTTTTGTAATAAATCGGTGATATTCCGAAAGAAGAAACGGTAATAATAGATATATTCCAAAACCACATACAAGTGCAACCAGTGTTCTTCTAATGTATCACCAGCCTCCTTTGTATCCTTCAACAGCAGAATGATGCCTGCCTCAAACTGCTCATAGAGAGCTCCAACAATCTCTTCCTTGCCCTTAAAGTGGTAATAAAGGTTGCCAGGACTAATATCCAGCTCATTTGAAATGTCTACCGCTGTGAGGTTGGCCTCCCCTTCTTCATTAAATAGTCGGAGGCTTACCTCTAAAATCACATCACGCCGTTTCATAGCTATCCCAATGAATGCTTAGAAAAAAATTCATATTTATTGAAAAAACCCCTGTTATTAGTATGCCTTTTCTAAAAATTTTCCTTAATGTGGCACCTATATTCGGAGATAAGCACTCCAACTAAACCGCTCGAGGAGATACTACTATGGCTGACTTAAAGAATGCTATTGACAAGACAGAAGAACTGGCTCGCAAAATCTGGCTGGCAGGACTTGGTGCATATGGTCATGGTCTAAATAACGCGCAAGGCGGCTACGACAAAATGAATGACCAAACTCGCCGTTTCTTTGATGACCTAGTTGACCAGGGTACCAAAATTGAAGCCGACGCCAAAGGCGCACTGGATAAAACGGGTGACAAGCTAAAAGAACAAGGTCAAAAACTGAAAGATCAAGGTAAGAAACTGAAAGCCCAAGGCAAAAATATTCGCGAAGAAGGCTTCAACTTGAATGTTAGTGCACGAGTTGAAGAAATCCGTGAAAAAGTAGCCTCCAAGCTGACTATGCCTACCCTACCTTCGTTCAGTAATGATGACAAATTAGCCGAGATGAACACCAAGCTGGAAAAACTTATCGATGTAGTAGCTAAACTCTCAGCAGAGCCTAAAACGGCCACTGCTACAGAAACTGAAGAGAAGCCTGCGCCCAAGAAAAAAGCGCCCGCTCGTAAAGCTGTACCCAAAAAGAATGAAGCTGCTGCTTAACTGTTTGTTTATACCCCCTTGCTCACCATGAGCGACTAGTGCCACAGACTGCTTCCCAGAGGTCTGATGTTACGGGCTACCTATTTTTGGTGGCCTTTTTTTTGCTCCAAATTTGACCGCTGATATGCGCTAGAACCCAGTTCACCGCACTTTATTACAGGTAAAATTTCGACTCACAACCTCTCAAAGCTCACCCTTCAAGTGGCAACCATGCCACTTGAAGCTAAACTGAAATGTAGGAGTTCGTCCTGTACGGAGGGGCGTTATAGTTAAAAGGCTGTATGCCAGCATTCACTGTATAAACACCGGGTTTGTTGTCTCCGTCGCTGCAGCTACCCTGTTAGCTTCAGTAGGAATCCTCGCCGAGGGTGAGGAATTCATTGTTGGTGGCAATACCGACAAAACTCTCTTTTAAGGAGGGATTCAAAAAATACTGAAACCTCAAGCGCGATAAAAACTTCAAAAGTAAGTACGTCCCTGACTTGGATGGCCATGGTGAAATGTCCCGCGAAGTGGACTATGACCTAAAGGTTAATTCACACGAACTTACCCTTGAGCTAACCTACCAATTCTGAATTGGTCAGGTTTTTGATAGAATCCCCGACCAGCCCGACACTCATCGAAGAAAACCTCGAGTTTGCGATCAATTTAGCTAAAAACGCCACTGAGAGCTTTACCTTTGAATATTGAAACGACAGAACCACTTCCCACTGCAAACCTACTCCGTCGGCTAATGGCGATGGTCTACGATATGTTTCTACTCACGGGCATCAGTTTTGCTTATGGCGTCATCGTGTTGTTACTGCGGTTGCTATTTGGGGAAGACACCATGGAGGCACCACACAGCCTGGTCCAACTCATCATCGTCTTAGGTTTGTGGCTCTGTTATGCCCTGTTTTATATTTGGTGTTGGCGCCGAACCGGCCAGACGCTTGGCATGAAGTCATGGCGTATTCAGCTGCAAGGGCGAGATAAATTAACACCTAGCTGGCAAGAATGCTGGCTTCGCTCGGTGCTGGCACCGTTATCATTGATGGCTCTAGGTATTGGCTACTTCTGGTGCCTGTTCGATAAAAATGGGCACTGCCTTCACGATAACTTTAGTAACACACAAGTTGTCTTGCTACCCAAAAACTCTTCACAGGGTAAAACGTAAAAACCTAGCCCATCACGCGGCCCGGCGCAGTAAAACAAAACCAATCAGACAACAAACTAAAGCGGGAAAGGTGACCGCCAGAAACGGTGAAAACCCAAAAACAACACTGGCAGGGCCCAGTAGGTCCTGGCTGGTGCGAAACACCAGCCCCACCACCACACCAGCAAAAATACGATATCCCATGGTGACCTGTCGAAGAGGGCCAAATACAAAAGAGATAGCGATTAACACCAAGCTCACGATAGTTAAAGGCTGCATGGCTTTATCCCAGAACACCAATTTGTAACGAGAGTTATCCTGCCCCTGCTCCTTCAAATACTTGCTGTAACTGTAAAGACTTCGCATCGCCAATGATTCGGGTGGCATCACTACAAGGCGGAGTAAATCGGGTGATAAATCCGTCTCCCAGTCACGGAGGACAAACGTACTCACTTCGGTGCTATCCCCCAGAAAATGGGTCGTAGATCCATATTCTTCAACCCAATGATCACCTTGATAGGTGGCACGCTTTGAAAAACTGGACTCCAGTAGAAAGTGATTTTCATCGAAATGGTATCGAGTTACACCAAATAACACGCCACCAGGATACACAGCATTGAAATGCATGAACTCGTGGCCTTCCTTGTTCCAAAAACCACTGGTTGATTCTTGCGCACTTTTGCCACTTTTCAAGAGCATTCGTCGACTCTCAGCATACTGATCCGTATAGGGAACCATATACTCGCCAAACAGTGCACCCACTACAATAAGTACTAAGATTGGCCGTAGAACCAGCCCGACAATACGCAAAACTGACACGCCAGCAGAACGCATCACCACCAATTCGGAGTTGTTGGCCAAAGACCCGAGTCCAATCAAACAACCCGTCAGGCAAGCCATTGGAATATGTTCATAAATACGTGCTGGCAATGTCAGGGCCACATAGATCATCACTTGGTTAAACGTGTACTCATTACTGACATCACCAACACCATCGATAATGGCACCGACGGCATCCAATGCCACAATCACTAAAAGAACTAATGCAATAGCACTAATAACAGCGGTAGTGATATACGCAGATAGACGTCTCATCCGTTGTTATTCCCGAAGTACCGAACAACCAGTTTTGACACCCTGTGTTGAGAATATCCCCTCTGTATCATCTGCTGGATAATCATTGGTCGCCCCAGCAGCAGCGAAGCAATCAAAAGAAACAATCCGTGCACTCCCCACAATCCCAGCACTGCAGGAAGCTTTCCATCCTCAACTGCTCCCCGCGCTGCATTGAGCATCACAAGATAAACAATATAGAGCAGTATCGCTGGTAACATTTTGACAAACCGGCCCTGACGGGGGCTAGTTTTACTGAGAGGAATAGCTATCAGTGTCATGACCAGAACCAAAATAGGCACCGAAAAACGCCACTGAAGTGCAGCCACATGGGCCATCTTCTCTGACGCCATCAACTCTCCTGTGGGCATCGTATCTGACGTGTGCCGACTGTGATATTTTTTTGGCTTGCTCAAGCGCTGCCCATACTCCTCAAAATGGGTGACCTGATAATCTGCCTGCCCGGGCACACCCTGAATTCGGTAACCATTCTCTAACACTAGATAGCTTGGCTTCTCGGGGGATGAGCGATGCTGGCGCCCCTTTTCTGCCACCACTAAAACCAACTGCTGACCTTCCGGTGCATCAGGATTATTTTCAGCCATGAACACATCTTGCATATGTCCTTCTTTGCTGACCTCTTCAGCATAGGTAACCGCCTTACCACCCTGCAGCGGGTAAAAATGGGTTCCCACCATGCCATCTAACTCACCTCGCTCTTTCTGTGCAGTCAATAATGCCCCAGCCTTACGCAAGCCAGTAGGTCCGACCTCCAGACTCAACCAGCCCACCAGTATGGCAACGAGTAAACTAGGTATCATGGTATAAACGACCAACTGGAGAGGACTCATGCCGCAAGCAGTCATCACTGTCATTTCACTTTGAACATAGAGGCGACCGTAGGTCAGTAGCACCCCCAGAAAGAAAGCCAGAGGCAGGATCAACTCCAAAAACCCGGGCAGACGATAACCAATAATGGCTAATAGAATCCCCGCATCCAACTCACCTACTGCAGCCTGGGCAAGATATTTAACGAAGCGGCCGCTGACAACAACCATCAACAACACCGCACA
>JAGPWA010000039.1 GCA_018066715.1 Porticoccus sp.
CTTAAATGGGCTTACCTTCACCCGTTTTACACCGCTCTAAAAATAGTGATTTTTTCGTGAGTGCAAGGAAGCACCGCGCGGAGAACCGGAGTGTACACTGAGTACATGAGGATTCGAGTACGGAGCTGCCAAAAGTAGGCGCCCTGAGGCGACGCAGCAATCGCGGAAAAAGCGCATTTTTATTTGATGGCACCGAACAACCAAGGCGTATCTTTCTCACGTGCTGCTTCATAGGCACGAATGGTGTCCGAGTCATTCAAGGTCAGGTCAATTTCATCCAACCCTTCAAGTAAGCAGCCCTTACCGAACTCGTCGACATCAAAGGGGAATTCTTCTCCAGAAGGGGTAACCACCACCTGACGCGGCAAGTCTACCGTCAGCTCATAGCCTTCGTTTTCCTCAACTTCTGAAAATAATTTGTCAACTATACTTTCTTTTAAAACAATAGGTAATAGACCATTCTTAAAGCAATTATTGAAGAATATATCTGCAAAGCTAGGACCAATAACAGCCCGAAACCCATAGTCATCCATCGCCCATGGCGCATGCTCACGACTGGAACCACAACCAAAATTCTCCCTCGTCAACAATACAGAGGCGCCTTTATAGCGGGGCCTGTTGAGGATGAAATCTTTATTCAATGGACGATCAGAACAATCCTGCCCTGGCATGCCTTCATCCAGATAACGCAACTCATCGAACAAGTTTGGGCCAAAGCCACTGCGCTTGATCGATTTCAAAAACTGCTTGGGGATAATCATGTCAGTATCGACATTGGCGCGGTCAATCCCTGCCACGATACCTTTATGTACAGTAAACGCCCTCATTACACAGCCCCCTTTACAGCGCTCTCATCGAAAGATCGAACATCGGTAATATGACCTGCAATCGCTGCTGCTGCGGCCATTGCAGGGCTTACCAAGTGCGTCCGCCCACCATTACCCTGTCGTCCCTCAAAATTACGGTTAGAGGTGGAGGCACAATGCTCACCCGCCCCCAACTTATCGGCATTCATGGCCAAACACATGGAACAGCCCGGTTCACGCCAATCCATACCAGCTTCGATAAAGATTTTATCCAACCCTTCTGCTTCAGCCTGTGCTTTCACCATTTGGGATCCAGGTACTACTAACACCTGCTTGATACTGCCAGCTACCTTGCGGCCTTTCGCCACCTTGGCCGCAGCACGCATATCTTCAATACGAGAATTGGTGCAAGAGCCAATGAATACACGGTCTACAGGGATATCCGTAATGGCCGTACCACCTTTCAGCCCCATATAGTTCAATGCTTGCTCAATGCCCTGTTTTTTCGTCGGATCAGCTTCATCTTCAATGCGAGGAATCACACCCGTTACCGGCAACACCATCTCAGGGGAGGTACCCCAAGTCACTTGAGGCAAAATGTCTTCGCCTTTTAGCTCCACTACCGCATCAAACTCTGCATCATCATCGCTTTGCAGAGTTTCCCAATAGGCAACTGCCTGATCCCAGACGTCACCAGTTGGCGCAAACTGACGGCCTTTGAAATACTCGATGGTTTGATCATCCACCGCCACCATGCCCACACGGGCACCGGCTTCAATGGCCATATTACACACGGTCATACGGCCTTCAATGGACATATCCCGGAACACCTGACCAGCAAACTCAATGGCACAGCCTGTTCCACCGGCAGTACCGATTTCACCGATAATCGCCAACACCACATCTTTTGGTGTTACGCCGTTACCCAGCTTGCCATCCACATTGATCAGCATGTTTTTCATCTTCTTGGCCACCAAACACTGGGTCGCCAACACATGTTCTACTTCCGAGGTGCCAATACCATGGGCCAAACAGGCGAATGCGCCGTGGGTAGCCGTATGGGAATCACCACACACCACGGTCATACCGGGTAGTGAAGCGCCAAGCTCTGGCCCCATCACATGCACAATACCCTGCCCCATCTCGTTCATACCAAACTCACGAATACCGAAGTGCGCACAGTTATCATCCAGGGTTTTCACCTGAATGCGTGAGGTTTCATCGGGAATAGCATCAACACCAGCAGCGCGCTCGGCAGCATCGGTGGAAATATTGTGGTCTGGTGTGGCCACATTCATCTCCAAACGCCAGGGCTTACGACCCGCTATACGCAGGCCTTCAAAGGCCTGAGGCGAAGTCACCTCATGGATAATATGACGATCAATGTAAATAAGTGCAGAGCCATCATCTCGTTGTTTTACCAGATGAGCGTCCCACAGTTTGTCGTAGAGGGTTTTTCCAGCCATGTTGCGCCTTTTTAAATCGTTGTGACTTTCGAAATATTCAATGTGTACTGCTTTACAAGACGGCTAGCTCTTAACCTGCCTAACTTTTAACCAGAGTAACTATAGCCGCTCATTCTAGGCACACCACACGAATAAAACAAATTCATATTTTTCATCCATTGGATTCCAAATGGGAATATGTATAATCACTTGATGGATACTCAATTACTCGAAGCTTTTATTGCCGTTGCCGAATCTAACTCGTTTTCAAATGCCGCGGAAAAAATCCACCTAACACAACCCGCCGTCAGTAAACGGATCGCCTTACTGGAAGAACAACTCAACTGTCGACTGTTTGATCGCATCGCCCGCTCTGTCACCCTGACAGAAGCCGGGGAGGCCTTACTGCCCAGAGCAAACCATATCCTTCAGGAGATAGCCGGCACCACCCAAGCTATTAACGACCTCTCTGGCGACATCAGTGGCAGACTACGCCTAGCCATTAGTCATCACATTGGTCTGCACCGGCTACCGCCCATTCTCAAGCAGTTTGCTCAGAGCTACCCAGAAGTCACCATTGACGTAGACTTTATGGATTCAGAGAAAGCCTACGAAGGTATTTTGCAGGGCCGGTTTGAAGTAGCCGTCATCACCCTCGCTCCAGAGGCAAACCCCAAAATTGAAGCAAAGGTCATATGGCCAGACCCGTTGGTATTTATGGTCTCCGAAGATCACCCTCTTCTTGCTAAAAGCCAGCTCAAAGAAACAAACCCAACCCTCGAAAACCTGAGGAACCACCCTGCCATTTTACCGGGACAGGGCACTTACACCGGGCGCATGACCCGAGCACTGTTTGAAAATCAAAAAGTCCCCCTGCCCCCCACCATGACCACCAACTATCTGGAAACCATCAAAATGATGGTGAGTATTGGGTTGGGCTGGAGCCTGTTGCCCAAAAGCATGCTAGAACCCGGTATTCGGGCTGTGACTATACCGGGCATACAAATACAACGTGAACTGGGCTATATCCATCACAGGGAGAAAAGCCTATCGAATGCGGCCAAGGCATTTATTAAATTGCTACGACAAGAGAGCCTATAAAAAGAGAGCCTATAAAAAAAGCTGTCTTAGTAAACGTCACCCTCATAAGTACTACACTCATCAATAGACGTTGAGGCATAAAACGATGAAGAACACTCGAACCGAACACGACAGCATGGGCACGTTGAAAGTTCCAGTGGATGCGCTGTATGCCGCCCAAACACAGCGAGCCATCAATAACTTTCCAGTGAGTGGATTATGCATGCCCGAATCGTTTATCCGGGCACTGTTGCTCGTCAAATCGGCGGCTGCACAGGCCAATGTCACATTGGAACAGATACCCGAAAAAATGGGTGAGGCCATTCAGGGGGCGGTAACCACGTTACAGCAAGACCCGTCCCTCATGTCCCACTTCCCAGTGGATGTTTTCCAAACCGGTTCGGGCACCAGCACTAACATGAACTCCAATGAGGTATTAGCCAACCTGGCCAGCACGCTATATGGGGACAAAGTCAGTGCGAATGACCATGTTAATTGCGGGCAAAGCAGTAATGATGTGATCCCCACCACTATTCATGTGAGTGCCGCCCTGGCGCTGGAAAAACAATTGATTCCTGCCTTAAGGCATCTTCTCAGCACCATTCGAAATAAAGCCCGCAGTGTCGATCATCATATAAAAACCGGGCGCACTCACTTGATGGATGCTATGCCTGTGCGGTTAAGCCAATGCCTGGATGGCTGGGCAGACCAAATTGAACAAAATATCAACCGCCTGATTGACCTGCAACCAAGCCTACAAAGCCTAGCGCAAGGGGGCACCGCCGTGGGCACCGGGATTAATGCCCACCCAAAATTTGCAGAAGAATTTAATAACGTATTAACCACCATGACCGGTATCCAGTTTCAACCGGCGAAGAATTTTTTTGCTCATATGGGATCACAGGACATTGCCGTCGCACTCTCAGGGCAACTTAAAACAACGGCGGTTTCCATCATAAAAATCGCCAATGATTTGCGTTGGATGAATTCAGGCCCGTTAGCGGGCTTGGGTGAAATTGAATTGCAGGCGCTACAACCCGGTTCATCCATTATGCCAGGCAAGGTAAACCCTGTAATTCCAGAAGCCGCAGCTATGGTTGGCGCACAAGTGATTGGTAACGATGCGGCAATCACTATTGCGGGGCAATCGGGTAACTTTGAGCTGAATGTTATGCTGCCTCTGGTGGCTCACAACCTGCTTTTTAGTCTACAAATACTGGCCAATATCAGCGTATTATTGGCTGACAAAGCCATTGCCAGCTTTAAAGTAAATGAACAATCACTCACAGAAGCGCTGACCAGAAACCCTATTTTGGTGACGGCCTTAAATCCAATTATCGGTTATGAACAAGCCGCTAAAATTGCCAAACAAGCCTACGCGGAAAGCCGACCCATTATTGATGTTGCTGAAGAGAACACCGGTCTTAGCCGCGATGAACTGGAACAGCTACTCGACCCGAAAAATCTGACACAAGGTGGCCTATAATTTAAAAAAATAGCTGGGCGTGATTATGGATATTTAGGGTAAGAGTAAGAGTAAGAGTAAGAGTAAGAGTAAGAGTAAGAGTAAAAATTATAAGTAACTCTCAGGGAATCCACCTCCAAGTGCACCACCACGCAGGATTGAAAAGGCTGACACCTATAGCATTGCAAGCTCGTGCCGTATACTCTGAGCCAGGCCTTAGCTCTGTTGCAATAGACCCGTCTATCGTAATTAAGCGTGTTTTTAGACCAGTACATGACAAGGCGTGCAATGATCGACAGCAGCTGGACGGCATTAATTATTAGTGAATAATGATATGAAGAAAATAAAATACTCTATCGGAGCTTTTAGTCTCGCATTGATATTTTGGTTCATTGATACGGCAATTCATTATTTTGTATATAACGAGCCGCAGTTCGAATTTATCCCTGATGATTTTAATGAACTTTGGATGCGGGCTGTTATTGTTTTATTGATCATTTTTTTTGGTATATACGCTGATATTTCAACAAGGAGATTGTTAAATAAAGAAAAACAGCTGGAGGCAGCTCGCATATATAACTCCATGATACATGCAAGCCAACACATACTAAATAACCTGCTGAATCAGATGCAGTTATTTAAGATGGAGGCGTTGAAGAGTAATGATTTCGATAAAGACATTATCAAAATTTATGATAGCTCAATTGATGAGGCAACAAACCTCATTCAAAGATTATCACAAGTAGAAGACATTACTGGTGAAAACATAAAAGCCTCGGTAGGCCCCGCGAATATAGCTTAGTCATCACACAAACAGCTAAACAGGAAAACAGGAAAAACTATTTCACTGCGCTCGAATTTTACCGGTGAGTTAAGCGTTAGAAATAAGCAGGAGCCAAGGTGACTTCTGCCCCAACTTATTAATTGCTTCCCCCCTTAAAAGTCCTCTACTTCCAATCCCATCACCGTCTCTGGTCCCGCTTTTACCGCCTCGAGATACCCGGTATTTCGTGACATCACATGTTGAGCAAAGAACTTAGCAGTAATCACTTTGTTGTTATTAAAACGGGTATTGCCCTCACCCGCCACATTCAAGTTGACAGCCGCTACGGCACTTTTCGCCAACATGCCACCAGCAACAGTGGCACCCATTAACATCAATATGTTGTAGGCGGCCGAGGTTGGTGTGGTCCAATCCCCGTCACTCCCAGGGACCAACAATGTTTGAGCAGCCTCCTGACAAGCCGCTAACGAAGAGGTCAGGCTATCGGCTATAACCTCAAGTCCTGCTGTTCGAGCATCATCGGCCACTTGTTTTAACTCGCCGAGTAATTCCATGGCCGATTGGCCTTTATCTCGGGCCAGCTTACGGCCGACTAAATCAAGTGCCTGAATACCATTGGTGCCTTCGTATATGGGAAGAATTCGGGCATCACGCATATGTTGTGCTGCACCGGTTTCTTCCACAAAGCCCATACCGCCGTGTACTTGCACCCCCAGTGAGGTGACTTCCATACCAATTTCGGTACACCAGCCTTTGACCAGTGGCGTTAACAGGTCAACGCGGCGCTGGTGGTAGGCGGTCTGTTCTTCATCTTCTAACTTATGTACATAGTCTTCGTGGGCAAAGGATAAATAGGCCAACGCACGACCCGCTTCGGTTAATGAACGCATTAACATCAGCATACGACGTACATCGGGATGGTGAATAATGGCGGCTTTTTTATTGCCCGGCACACTGCCCTGCACACGGTCTTTGGCAAACGCTACCGCCTGCTGATAGGCACGTTCACTGATAGACACACCCTGCAAACCGACGGCAAGGCGGGCTTCGTTCATCATGGCGAACATATACACCAAGCCTTGGTTTTCTTCGCCGACCAGATAACCCACGGCACCGCCGTTATCACCAAAAGAAAGTGAGCAGGTGGGACTGGCATGAATACCTAGCTTGTGTTCGACACCCACACAGTGAACATCATTGCGCTCACCCGCACTGCCATCTTCATTAATCATGAATTTGGGTACTACAAACAGGGAGATACCCTTCACCCCTTCCGGTGCATCCGGGGTACGCGCCAAAACCAAATGGATAATGTTGTCGGTGTAGTCGTGATCACCCCAGGTAATAAAGATTTTTTGGCCACTCAGGAGATAATGATCGCCTGTGGGCACTGCTTTTGTGCGAACTGCCGCGAGATCAGAGCCGGCTTGAGGCTCGGTGAGGTTCATGGTGCCGGCCCATGTGCCTGAGACCAAATTATTTAAATAGGTTTGTTTTTGCTCGTCGCTGCCATAAAGGCTCAGCGCGGTCACCACACCCTTGGTGAGCATGGGGCATAAACTGAAGGCCATATTGGCGGATTGGGACATCTCATCAACAGCAACAGCCAATAACGCAGGCAACCCCTGTCCACCGTAATTGACATCGCCTGTCAGCCCCGGCCAACCGGCCTCGACGATTTGCTGGTAAATACCGTCCAACGCGGGAGCGGTAATAACTTTGCCGCCTTCCAACCTTGAGCCTTGGGAATCGGCCGGTTGGTTAGTGGGGGCTAAGACCTCACCAAAAAAACGGGCAGCTTCTTCGATAATGGCATCCACCATATCTGGTGTGGCCTCTTCATAACCGGGAAGCTGCGCAATACTCTCCATGTCCAGCACGTTATTGAGCAGGAACTTCATATCATCGACAGGTGCGTTGTATACAGTCATACCCTAATCCCTATTAGTCATCGGTTTTAATCTCTACATAAGACCATATCAGGAAGATAAATGTAGCTGTTTTGGCGCAAAAAAGTCTGGAATTTGTGACTCAGAGGTTCCCAACTTTATAGAGGCCGTATAGAAACAATAGCGATGAAAGTGATTTAGAAACTCTAAGAGAAAATATGAAGTAACCGAAGACTAACCCATAGCATCCGGATCATTAACTCTAGAGTCGTTAACCCCAGACTCGTTAACCATAGGACTCTTCGCCTTGTGCGCTTCAGTCCTTAGGTTCTTAGCCTTACGAGCATTTGCCTTTAGCTCATTGTACAAACGAGAAAAAGCCTGAGGATCTTGCAAATGACCCGTGTCGTCCAGCTCAGGATAGGATAACCCACTGTCACGACACATACGGGCGATCATTGGCTGACACCATTCAAAATGCACGGTTTGATATTCAGACGGAAGTATATGGCAGTGGTTGTACATGCCCGATTCACTACGCTGACGCTGAGCCTCGGCCAGAATAATGGCGCAGGCCACGGAGACATTAAATGATGAGCCCATGCCCATCATCGGCACCATCACCGTGCCATCTACCCGACTATATGCACTTTCACTAACACCCCATTTTTCTGCCCCCAGTAAAAGTGCCGTGGGTTTGGTGTAGTCGACCTCTCGGTAATCTACGGCACGCTTATCAAAGTGAGCTGCCAGCACCTGAAACCCTTCGCTCTGAAGCGTTTCGATAGGAGTGACGATATCCTGGTGTACTGTGGTTTTAACCCATTTGTGGGCACCCATGGCGGTTCCCGTGTGGGGGCGATATACACCCTGGTCGTAAACCGCATGAACCCGATGTATCCCCACGGCATCAGCCGTTCGAATAATGGCTGAGAGGTTTCGACCTTTGTGAACCTGATCGGTAATCACTGTTAAGTCAGTCTGGCGGCTGTTAAGGACTTCCAGTATTTTTTCGTAGCGTTCTGGTGTCATCTGCATATTATGTCAGAGAGGTACGCTTTTTTCTTTGGGAGGCAACTTTACATTGGCAAAGTATCTGTCCGGTCAAACACTATGGCAACAGGTAGAAAACGTCACCGATTCTGCCAAGGCCAGCGGCGCTCTTAAGGCCATTCCCACTCACTGCGAAACGCGTGAGGTCTATTGTCGTGAAGGTAAGTGTACTGAAAGCAAGCCCAGTAAAAATAAGCACGGTGAAAGAACGATCAATTTTCAGGTGAGGGTTGTAGAAAACCTGACCCGAAAATCAGATGACGTCCTGCGACGTGGCAAGCAAGAGCACGACACCAGCGACAACAAACACGTCAATCCCTTTCTACCCTATGAACCCGCTTTGTATGTAGGAGAGCTAACGGACCAATACCGCTGCCTGCTGAATAAGTTTAATGTGATGGATCACCATATTTTGATGGTGACTTCCCGGTTTGTACCCCAACAGGCGCCATTGGATATAGAAGACTTTTTAGCCGCACAAATATGCTTACAAGCCCAAAATGGGTTGGTTTTCTATAATGGCGGCCCGGTAGCAGGCGCCAGTGTTGAGCATAAACATCTGCAGATGATTCCTCTTCCCCTGACCCCTGCATCTACCTTCCCATTTTGCGGGTTACTTTCTTCAACGCCAGTGACAGGTAGCCCAACTGAAACAGCTCTCCCCTTTTTACACCGGGCCATCACTACTGATTTCACCAACACAACCTCAACCGAAGCGTTAAAAGAGGCTGCTGAGCGTAACTGTAAGAACTATCACCGCTTATTAACTAACCTGAAACTATCACCAGGAAGCGACGGCATGATGGCTCCGCACAATATGCTGATGACCAGAGACTACCTTTGGGTGGTTCCTCGCAGTAAAGACAGCCACGAGGGTCTTGCCGTTAATGCATTGGGGTTTGCCGGTACGCTATTGGTTCGGGATAAAAACCAGCTGAGGCAGCTTGATCGTATTGGTTGTCTGGAACTGTTAAAAGCCGTTACTCGAGAGTCAATAATGTAGTGCTAATTTTACTCTTCTCGCCCCTTCATCTCAGTCCTTCATTTCACCCCTTGAACTTTTAACAAACA
This sequence comes from Porticoccus sp., assembly GCA_018066715.1. Classification (GTDB taxonomy): domain Bacteria; phylum Pseudomonadota; class Gammaproteobacteria; order Pseudomonadales; family Porticoccaceae; genus Porticoccus. Next base: position 9,594 of record JAGPWA010000039.1, read on the forward strand.
CCCCTATCTAAAACCGAGGCATTTGGCTCATACGTTTGGCTTATAAGTTACGTTCTGAAGAGATACGTTCAGTCGCAGGGGAATCTATATATGGGATGCCTATAAACAATAGTTTTTTCAGTGTAACATGCATCCCCGCTGGGCTGGCCCGCCTCTGGCGAGGCAAAAAGAGCCGCTGATATCATTCACAAATAAACAGGTTACTCACTACCGGAGAATACCATGCTGGAAGTCGAGCAGTTGACTAGGTTGTATGGCGATTTTAAAGCCGTTGACAACGTCAGCTTCAAAATAAAAAAAGGTGAAATTGTTGGATTACTTGGCCATAACGGTGCAGGTAAAACCACCATCATGAAAATGCTCAGTGGCTTCATTGAAGCAAATCAGGGCAGGATAGAAATCGATGGTGCAGATATCCAGAAAGACCTGAAACAGGCCCAGCAGAACCTCGGCTATTTGCCTGAAAATCTACCTATCTACCCTGAAATGACCGTTGCCGACTATCTTGACTATGCCAGTGAAATGAAAGGTCTGACCGGTGATAAGAAAATCACGGAAATTAAGCGTGTTATTCAGGCAACCGATATTGTACCCAAGCTACTTTCGCCTATATCCACATTATCCCGTGGGTATAAACAACGCGTTGGTGTTGCTCAAGCTATTTTGGGTGACCCCAAACTGCTGATCCTCGATGAACCCACCAACGGACTCGACCCTACCCAAACTCAATTAATCCGAGCACTGATTCGCAACCTGGCCAAAGATGCCACAGTGATCCTCTCCACACACATTATGCAAGAGGTCGATGCACTCTGTAACAGAGCTCTTATTATTCGCAATGGGCAACTTGCCTTGGATACCCAGCTGGACGATTTGCACGAAAGTAACCATCTCCTACTAACGACCTCTTTAGATAAAGGAATGTTGGATACGCTTTTACAACCACTGAGTACAATCACTGGGGTGGAAGAAGTGTCCGTTGAAGGGTCGGTTTGCCGCTACCGGCTGGAAATTCAGGAAAATGGTAACCCCCTTGAACTGTGTGGTGAAGTGGCCAACCTCGTTGTTAGCTCAGGAGCCACGCTCTACGCTATAGACCGGGAACACATGGACTTGGAAACGCTCTTCAGAGAGGTCAATGAAATCCCCGCGGGAGCGGACACAGCGGAGGTTAAGGATGCAGCCTAAGACCAAACATCTGTCAATGATTCGCCGTATCGCCGCTAAAGAAGTCACTCTGTTCTTTGCGTCACCCATCGCCTATCTATTCCTGGCAACATTTGCAGCAACCTCTCTATTCATCTTTTTTTGGGGAGAGTCTTACTTCTCACGGAACATTGCTGATATTCGTCCATTGTTTGAGTGGATGCCTATCCTATTAATATTCCTTACCAGCACATTAACCATGCGCCTTTGGAGTGAGGAGCGCCGTACTGGCACCTTGGAACATATTCTTACCCAGCCACTGCCTCTGTGGCATTTTGTTGTCGGTAAATTTGTGGGCTGCCTGGTGTTATTGGCCATTGCCTTAATTATTACGCTCCCCTTACCTATCACCGTTTCACAGATGGGCGAGCTCGATTGGGGACCTATATGGGCAGGTTACCTCGCCACCTTCCTCTTAGGTGCAGCCTACCTGTCTATTGGATTATATATTTCGGCTCGCAGTGATAATCAAATTGTCAGCCTAATATGTGCCGTTGCTTTATCCGGCCTGTTTTACCTAGTAGGCACCACCACCATTACCGATTTTTTCGGTAACCAGGCTGGGGAATGGTTTAGGCTGATAGGCACCGGAGCTCGGTTCGATTCAATAACCCGCGGGGTTATTGATCTCAGGGACCTCTATTATTACCTCAGTATTATTATTGTGTTCCTATCCCTGAACATATTTACGCTGGAAAAAGAGCGTTGGGCTGAGAAGACCTCCTCACCCCAACATCGGGCATGGCGAACCGTAACAGCACTTGCACTCATCAATGCTATTGGCGTCAACCTATGGCTTGGTCAGGTCACCTATCTCCGTCTGGATACCACGAAGGGAAATCAATACTCTATTTCTGATGCAACCCGTGAATATCTCGGCCAAATACAGGAACCTATGCTAATTCGGGGTTATTTCAGTAGTAAAACTCACCCCATGCTGTCGCCTCTTGTTCCTCAGATAAAAGATTTAATTCGTGAGTATGAAATTGCCAGCCGCGGAAAAGTGCGGATCGAATTTACAGATCCTGCGCTTAATACAGCACTGGAAGAAGAAGCCAACCAGAAATATGGCATTAAGCCTATTCCTCTACAGGTCGCTGACCGCTATCAATCTGCCATAGTGAACTCCTACTTCAATATCCTGATCAGCTATGGTGATGAATTTGAAGTGTTGGGCTTTAAAGACTTAATCGAAATGAAGGCCCAGGGTGACAAAAACTTTGATATCCGACTTCGCAATCCAGAATACGATCTGACGCGTAGTATCAAGAAGGTATTAAACAGTTACCGCAGTGGTGGAAATCTCTTTGACTCGATCAAAGGCGACCTGACTTTCAATGCCTACATCTCGGCTAATGCCATGTTACCGGATGACCTCTTGGCGCATAAAAAAGACATCATCGAGGTTGCCAGCGCATTAAGTGACGACGCCAATGGCCGATTAAAGGTCAATTTTATTGACCCCTATGCTGGCAACAGTGAAGTCGCCAAAAGGCTGACCCATGAATATGGTCTTGAGCCGTTGCCTACCAGCAGCAGATTCGGCGGTGATTTCTTCTATTTCCACCTTATTTTGGAAAATGCTGATACCGCGATTCAAATTCCTCTTGAAGATAAGACCAAGCTCGGCTTCGAACGCAACCTTAAAGCCGCCGTTAAACGCTTTGGTAAAGGATTTATTAAAACTATCGGCGTCGTCACGCCAAAGGATGACCCCAAACTACAACAGATCGGTATTTCTGTTCCGCAGTTCAACCAGCTGGCCTCCTTTCTCGGTACCGACCTGAATGTTCAGGACGAAGACCTCAGTGACGGCAGTGTGTCTGGTGAAATGGATATCCTGCTTATCGCAGCACCCAATGCCATGGGTATCAAAGAGGTGTTTGCCATTGACCAGTTCCTGATGAAGGGTGGCTCTGTGGTTGCGTTGGCCTCCCCTTACACCATGACGGTCACTCAAGGTGGTTTAGGCTTGGCACAACTCCAGGGTGAGTTTAAGGACTGGCTTAAGCACCATGGCCTTTACATGGAAGATAAGCTTGTACTGGATCTGCAAAATAAAGCATTCCCATTACCCGTGATGCGAACCTCTGGCGGTCATCAGGTACAGGAAGTTCGAATGATTGAATACCCCTACTTCTCTGACATCAGAGGCAGTGGGCTTAATCAGGAAAACCCAATTACCGCGAACCTATCACAAGTCACTATGGCTTGGAGTTCCCCTATCATCGTCGATCGCGAGAAGCACAAAAATCATCAAGTGATTGAGTTACTGCACAGCTCAGAAAAATCCTGGCTTTCCAATAACACCATGATCATGCCGGAAATCAACGAACAGGGAATGACCTTATTTAAACGTGAAGGCGAGCTAAGCAAACACCTTCTGGGTGTTGTGAGCCAGGGTGAGTTCAGCTCCTATTTTGCGGGCAAGCCATCGCCGTTGTCAGAAGGGTATGACTTAAATCCCAACTCATTGGTTGATAAAGAAGCCCCCACTGAATCGGTGTTAGACGATGGGTCACCCGATACACATGAAGATGAACCTAGCTCTGTTACCGACACGGTGTTTAATGTCATAGAAAAATCACCTGCATCTGCTCGAATTGTTCTGTTTAGCTCGAACGATTTCTTGCGCGATCAAGTCTTAACTATTGCCAACTCTGCTGTTGGCAGTGAATACCTTAGCAGTCTTGAGCTTATAGCCAACGCAGTGGATTGGTCCTTGGAGGACTCGAGTCTTCTCAGTATCCGTTCTCGTGGGCATTTCAATCGCACCCTACCCCCCATGGAACATGATACCCAGTTATTCTGGGAGTACCTGAACTATGGGCTAGTGATTGCTGCACTGGTCATCATCGCGTTGATTCGAAGAAGGCGTTATAAGTCTCGCCAACGACACTATCTAACTCAGCTGGCTAATTAAGGGGGAGTACATAATGAAAAAGCTAACATTTTGGCTAACAAGCCTATTGCTCATTCAACTCTTGCTTGCTGTAGCCCTGCTATGGAACAACCAAAGAGAAGCTCAGCTAAACCAACCAAAACCATTGCTCAGTATTGATTGGCAAGCCGTTGACAGCCTATCCATTGAGGATAAAGCCAGTGGCGTCTATATTGCTAAGTCAGAAGGGCAATGGATGCTGTCGAAGCAACAGCTGCCTGCCAGCAATGACAAGGTCAATGAACTGCTACAAAATTTAGAGAAACTACACACTAGCTGGCCTGTGGCAACGACCAGTAATAGCCACAAGCGATTTCAAGTCGCAGAAGATAAGTTTATCCGACGTGTCCAGCTCTATAGTGACGGCGAGGTTCTGGCTGAATTATTCTTTGGTAACTCACCCGGTCTACGCCAGTCCCATGTTCGTAGAAAGGGTGATGATTCTATTTATATCGTTGATATTGATACTCTGGAGATGCTGCCAAGCAGTAAGCCATGGTTTGATACTGCTCTGTTAGCCGTTAAAGATGCTCAGATAATTAAAGGGCCTGACTACAATATTAAGAAAGCAGGAACCTACTGGACATTTAACCGCACTGGGCCCTCCATTTTTCTTGGTAATACCAAACAGGGAAAGCTCAATCAAGAGAATGTTGAGAGATTAGATAAGGCACTTGCTGATCTAGTCATTCAAAGGGTAGCTAGTAACTTCCAGCCTGATTATCAAGCAGCAGAAACACTAGACGTGAAATTAGTGGTGTCTGACGCTAAAAACAGCTGGACCTATCACTTTGTCAGAGATGAGGGCCGACACTATGTACGTCGCTCAGATAGAGATCTGTTTTTCGCGATGAATAAATCTGTTTTTGATCCGATTGCCAGTATTAGGCAGGTTGATCTCATCTTTAACAAAACTGAGCCCCCAATAACTCTCACCGAGGGGCTTAAAGAAGCGATAGCAGAATAAAGAGTAAAACGTTACATATTAGCGTCGCTAAAACCAAACACTAAAAATCCCAGCAACATTCGTTGTTGGGATTTTTTATGCTACAGCTCTCTAGGTCACCCTTTTTTTGCTGACTTTATTAGGCTAACTTTTTAGGCTGCACGGATATTGCTAGAAAGGAATAGTTGCTCAAAATTATTCGAGGTAACCTCAGCGACCTCCTCAAAAGAAATACCCTTTATCTCGGCCACAGCTTTAGCCACCTCTACGACATACTGAGGTTCGTTCTGCTTGCCCCGGTGAGGCATAGGGGTAAGCCAGGGAGCGTCCGTCTCCACCAACATACGCTCCAGTGGCACCTTTTTGACCACCTCACGCAATGCGGAAGCATTGCGAAACGTAATAATGCCTGAGAAAGAAAGGAAGAAGTTAAGGTCCATTACATCCCTCGCCATTTCCCAAGTTTCAGTGAAGCAATGAATCACGCCAGCGGATTGCGCATCGGCATGCTCCCTCAAGGTTAACAGGGTTTCCTCGCAGGCATCACGGGTATGAACGATGACGGGCTTGCTCAACTGACTGGCGGCTTTCAGGTGACGAATAAAACTTTCTTGCTGCCAGTCCGCGGAGTCCGACCCATAGTAGTTATCCAAGCCTGTTTCACCAATGGCAACAACCCCTGGTTGTCGGCCCAGTTCAACAAGCTCAGCAATTTCAGGAATAGCTGGGCGAGTTTTCTGAAGCGGATGCACCCCTACAGATACCTGTACGCTGGGATACTCAGCGGCCAGTTCGATCAACTTTTTTGAAGAGACCAGATCTACACCCACGCTTAAAAAGCGGCCTACACCTCGATTGTGAGCAGCTTGTAACAAATCGGTAAGAGATTGTTGATAGTCTGACAGATCTAGGTGGTCCAGATGACAATGGGAGTCCACCAGCACAGTTGGATATACCTTGTTTGTCATGGGGTGAGTACTAAAGAGTGACTGAAGGAAACATAGAAAAGGACGTTTAAACCGGTTACATCGTATTAGTGGGCTTATCGGATTCCATCAACCCCGCTAGGTGGGTTTCAAACTTACCCTGAATGTCAGCATGTTTTTCATTAAGTTGGATACCAACCCCCTCACTACGGCTATCCCCTGCGCCCTTTGGCGTTATCCAGACAACTTTACCGGTAAGAGGAATGCGCTCAGGCTCACCCATCAAATCAAGCAGGATAAAGACTTCATCACCCAACGCGTAGGTTTTACGGGTGGCAATGAACAGCCCGCCATTTTGAACAAAAGGCATGTACATGGCGTAAAGGGCCTGCTGATCCTTAATAGTAAGGTTCAGAATCCCATTTCTAACACCGCCGCCGAATGCGTCCATATTCATACATAGTCCAACCAATTAACGCCTAGTGTACTACAGCGTAGTCCGTATCATCCAGCGTATAACGTCTACTAACCACAGACTGTCCTGACAGACAAGCTACGCCAAAATCATCTCGTCACAAAAAGAAGCTGCCAATTGAGCAATAGCTCCTCCCATAACAACTGTACATTTGGGTTGGCCGAACTCTGAAGCAGCTTTTTTGCCTGTATTAAACGATCCAGATAACGGAACATCAAACGTGACGAAATATCACCCTGATCTGACCGTATATCAGAAGATACACGGCTATAGAGCCAATCTATGGTCACTACAGGGTCATTAGCAACCGGTTTTTTTGCGACCAATTTTTCTGCGACTAGAAGTGGCGTGGTTCGGTGTGCAGCCAAATCATCCAGCATACATTCCAATTCACGACGTCTCTCTAACAAGTCCGTTTCGATCAACTGTAGCGCAAGCAGCGGGCGCCCTTCAGAAAAATCCAGCAACTGTTCTATATCTTGATCTTGCCCCGCCACCTGAGATAACCAGGGTCGTGATTGGGTGATCGTCGGTACAGGGAATTTAACCATACGACACCGACTTTTTACCGTTGCCGACAATCGAGCGGGCTCATGACAAACTAGCAGCAACAGCGTATTTGGACCTGGCTCTTCAAGATTTTTTAACAGGGCATTGGATGAATTCTGATTCATAGACTCTGCAGGATAAATAATAGCCACCTTCCACCCACCTTGCTGGGAGGTTTTACTGGCAAATTCACCCAGCGCACGAACACTATCGATACGTATGGCCTTACCCTCGTCCTCAGGTAAAACTTTTAACAGGTCGGGGTGATTGTTAGCTGTCATTAAATGACATTGCTTGCAGCTACCACATGCGTACCCACCCACTGGGGACTCACAAAGCATCCTCTGAGCCAGTGTCAGAGCAAATTGGTATTTACCGGTGTGCTTCGGCCCGCCCAGAATTAAGGCATGAGGAATCCGCTGTTGTTCTACTTGAGCTATCAGACTTGTCCACTGTGCCTCCTGCCAGGGATAGTGCATTGCCGTGGCAGGGGTCAGCTGCTCACTCACGAAGCACATCCTAGGCAACGCTCAAGCACGGAACCAATATCCGCCTGAACTCTATCCAAAGATTGGGAGGCATCAATAACCTGATACCGCTGTGGCTCAGCCTTGACTCTAACAAGGTAGCATTCCCTGACTCGTTCAAAAAAAGCGATTTTTTCTTGTTCAAACCGATCAGGAGCACTACGACTTTTTGCTCGAGCGAGCCCTTGGTCCACAGGGATATCCAGCACCAGCGTAAGGTCAGGGCGCAGCGGTCCCTGAACTAGCGTTTCCAGCTGGGCTATTTTCTCCATAGAGACACCCCGACCTCCCCCTTGGTACGCATAAGTTGCGTCCGTGAAACGGTCGCAGAGCACCCATTTCCCTTGCTCTAATGCAGGCACAATCACTTCAGCGAGATGCTGGGCTCGGGCGGCAAACATCATCAACAGCTCGGTGTTTTCATCCACTGTTTCATCACGAGGACTGAGTAACAATTCACGGATACTCTCAGCCAACGGGGTTCCCCCCGGCTCTCTGGTAGCCACATGAGAAATGTTCTGCTGCGCCAACCACTGCCGAATAAAATCAATATTCGTGGTTTTCCCTACACCTTCCACGCCTTCAATAGTAATAAATTTACCGATCTTGCTACTCATCATTTATGGTCTACTTATCCTGACTAGAGTCGTTCGGGCTTGAGCGGTAATTTGAGCGCCGCTGTAGTTGATATCGTCGTACTGCTTGTAAATGCTCTTCAAGTGTTGCGGAAAAATAATGGCTGCCGTCTCCCTTCGCAACAAAGTACAGGGCATCACCCTCAGCTGGGTGTAGCGTTGCATGAATCGCCTCACGCCCTGGCATGGCAATGGGCGTTGGCGGCAATCCTTTAATCATATAGGTGTTGTAGGGTGTTTCCTGCTTCAAATGACGGCGGGTAATATTACCCTTATATTGATCGCCCAAACCATAAATAACTGTTGGGTCTGTCTGCAACCTCATCCCTTTCTTCAAACGTCTTACAAATACACCGGCTATTTGACTTCGCTCCGACCCAACACCCGTTTCTTTTTCAACGATCGAAGCCAATGTCAGTGCTTCATAGGGAGACTGGTAAAGTAAGCCATCCTCTCTAGATTTCCACTCATCATCAAGTACTTCCTGCATACGCGCATGTGCACGCAATAAAACATCACGATCAGTGTCAGCGGCACTGTAACGGTAGGTGTCGGGAAAGAACCATCCCTCCGGATGATCAATATCAATCCCCAGTTGTTCCAATAACACCGGTGTAGCTAACCCACCTAATGATTGAGTCAATTTTGGTTGCCTAGCAATCAGTGACAACCATTCTTTGAAATTCAGCCCTTCAGGAAAGGTAATCTGATAATAAATCACCTTTCCTGACATCAACCGCTCAAGTAGTGCTCTCGGCGTATCACCGGTATCCAATTGGTACTCGCCCACCCTAATACGTGTTTGGCTCGTCAGTCGAGCATAGGCAGTAAATAATACCGGCTGTTTGAGTATGCCTTGATCAGCAAGCTGGTGGGCTATTTTTGTCAAACTGCTGCCGCTTTCCACCTCGATAACTCGTGGCTTATCACCACCGGATAAAGGCGTATCCAAATAGCCGTTCAAATACCAATAGCCCCCAGTTATCCCTAGCGTCACAAAAACAAGACTTAACAGTAACCACCGCAGAACCGATCTAAGCATCAACCGAAACATGATAATACCCGCTGTAACTCTGTCTGAATCTGCTTTGTTCTTTCGCCTACAATCCAATTAGTACAGTTCTCCAAAGACACTACAGGCCAGACCCCCATCACCGAATTACAGACAAACAGTTCATCCACTGACAGTAGCTCCTCAGAAGAAATAGTCTTTTCTTGAACAGGTAGAGATAACCCAGGCAGTAGCTCATCCAACAGATACTGCCGCATAACGCCGGCCACACCACATTGATCCAACGATGGAGTCCACCATTTTCCTGCATGATAGTAAAACAAGTTACTACTAACACCCTCTACGGCATTGCCTTGCTGATCCAGCATCAAGCCTTCAGGGTAGTCATCCCCCCATTCAGATCGAGCTAAAACCTGATCCAGTCGATTAAGATGCTTAATACCTGCCAGGTTTGGCGAGCTTGGTAGCCGGTGCTGACAAAGCTTTAGGGCAACACCTTGCTGCCAATGTTCAAGGGGGTATGCGGGCAATGGAAACCACTGCAATAGGTAATTGGGCGATGAGGATGCGTCAACACGATAGCCCCTACCCCCACTTCCGGCTGTGACGATAATTTTCATTACACCATTAGCAGGACAGGCCTCCAGAAGTTGATCACAGTATTGATCGAGCAGTTGCTCATCGATGGGAATGCCCAAACGGGCAGCGCCACTTTTTAGACGGGAAACGTGGTAGCGCCAAAGAGGTGCATTAGCATTGGTCAGCCTAATAGTCTCAAACAACCCATGACCGTAGCAAAAGCCACGATCCTTGGCGGACACTAAATCGGCTAACTCGCCGTTCAAAAAACATGTGTATTCCGTACTATTCATAGCACTACTTATGACACCGATTCATGGCACAAGATTAAACCAGATATACAGGGACGATTCAGGAATAAAAAGTTCAGACATAAAAAAAGCCGCTCAAGATGAGCGGCCTCTTCGAATCAACAACCTATCAGCAATTAGCCAAGGTTTTTGTTGATGTAATCAATCGCGTTTTGAACAGTGGCGATTTTTTCAGCATCTTCATCAGGAATTTCAGTATCAAACTCCTCTTCCAAAGCCATGATCAGCTCCACAGTATCCAAGGAGTCCGCACCCAGATCTTCTACAAAAGAAGAGTTTGGCTTAACGTCGTCTTCTTTAACACCCAGTTGTTCGGCAACCATTTTAGCTACGCGTTCTTCAATGCTGCTCATGATATTTATTCTCTCCTATATCTTAGAAAGTAATCTGTCGCCCGGTTCTTACTACCCGCCCCACAACAAAAATTCTTATTATTGACTCACCGTCAGGCGCGCATTTTACCTTGAAATAACAGCCTGTGTAACCGCTTTCGTCAAAATCCTTATTTAACCTTTAAAATCAAAGCATTAGGACATATACATGCCGCCATTCACATGGATATTCTCACCCGTAATGTAGGCGCCACTGTCGCCAGCAAGGAAATCTACCACTGCTGAAATCTCCTCCGGTTGCCCCAAACGACCCAGTGGAACTTGAGACAAAATCTGGTCTCTATTTGCATCAGGTAACTCTTTTGTCATATCAGTATCAATAAATCCTGGCGATACTGCATTCACCGTAATATTACGCGGGCCAAGCTCCTTCGCCAAGGAACGAGTAAAACCACCCACGCCGGCTTTGGTGGCACAGTAGTTAGTTTGCCCGGCATTTCCCATGGCACCCACCACTGAACTGATATTAATAATTCGCCCCCAACGAGCCTTCGTCATGCCACGTACGCAGGCCTTGGAAAGACGGTATATCGAGTTGAGGTTGGTATCAATGACATCAAACCACTCATCATCCTTCATTCGCATCAAGAGGTTATCTTTGGTGATCCCCGCGTTATTAACCAAAATAAGGGGCGCACCAAATTCATCACGAACAACCTCCATCAAGGCATCAATGGACTCCTGGCTGGCAACATCAAGCACCATGCCTTTACCTTTGATTCCTTGCTCGGCGAAACGAGCACTGATTTTTTCAGCACCAGCTTCCGATGTTGCGGTACCAATGACCGTCGCACCCCTCTCACCAAGGCTCATCGCAATGGCAGCACCAATACCTCTGCTGGCACCTGTGACCAGTGCCACTTTATCCTGCATGCTCATAATCAACTCCTAATCATTGTTCTCGAACACTTTGTTTTAAAATAAGGGGTTAAACCTCTGACAAGGCTTTTCCCAGAGAAACGGGGTCTTCACTGGGATATGCATTCAAAGAGCGTTCAATACGTTTGCATAGTCCACTCAGCACTTTACCGGCACCACACTCAACCAAAGTATCAACACCGTTATCGGTCAATGTCTTCACACAATCGACCCAGAGTACCGGGCTACATATTTGCTCTATCATCAATTGCTTGATTCGTTCCGGATCGCTTTCCGTTTGGGCGCTAACATTATGTACCACCAAAATCTCTGGTGTGGAAAACTCCGTAGCCATAATTTCACTTGCTAGCCTGTCTGCAGCTGGCTGCATAAGGTTTGTATGGAAAGGAGCACTAACGGGTAATGGTAAAGCACGTTTAGCGCCAGCTTCTTTACAACCATTAATAGCACGATCCACCGCGGTGGCATTGCCTGCAATCACCACCTGTCCCGGGGAATTAAAATTTACCGCAGCCACTTCTTCACCTTGGCAAGCATCGGCACAAATAGACTTAATCGCATCATCGTCCAGACCAATAATAGCCGCCATAGCTCCTTCGCCAGCCGGCACAGCCTCCTGCATATAAGCACCACGGTTATGTACGAGGCGAACTGCATCCTTAAAATCAACGACACCCGCACAAACTAAGGCAGACCACTCCCCCAGACTGTGACCAGCCATTAAAGCAGGCTGTGCACCACCCTCTTGCTGCCAAACACGCCATACCGCCACACTGGCGGTGAGCAACAGTGGCTGAGTGCGCTCAGTAAGGGTGATATCTTCTTGAGTGCCGTTTTGCACCAAATCCCACAGATCATATCCTAGAACCTCTGAGGCCTCTGCAAAGGTAGAAGTGACAACATCAAACTGCTCTGCTAACTCTGAGAGCATGCCAATTTTCTGAGAACCCTGGCCAGGAAATACAAAAGCAAGATTATTCGTCATCAGATACCTCTTGTTGATTATTCTTTTGTGTCAATCGTGACTCAATGAGGGAAGGTAAATCACGCTGAGCTTCGTGGGCGGCAACACTTACGGCACAAGCAAAACCTGTTTCAGTGGCACCGCCATGACTCTTTACTACCACACCACGCAACCCTAACAAGCTAGCGCCATTGTATTGAGCCGGGTCCATCTTCCGCTGCAAACGCTTTAAAGCTGGACGAGCTAAGAAGGCTCCCAGCGTAGTAAGCAAATTCTCCGATAGCGCCTGCTTTAAAGAACCCTGAATCATTTTAGCGACACCTTCACCTGTTTTTAAGGCAACGTTGCCGCTGAAACCATCACAGACCACAATATCGGCAGCACCCTGAAATAGAGAATCTCCCTCAATAAAGCCTATATATTGAATGTCGCTATCAGCTTTAAACAACTCTGCTGCATCAAGAATCTCTTGCCGACCTTTTATCTCCTCCACACCAATATTGAGTAGACCCACCGTAGGCGACTGATTATCTTCAATAGTAGAAGCGACTAACGAGGCCATTAGGCCAAACTGATAGAGCTGCTGTGCTGAGCACTCTAGATTGGCTCCAAGGTCCAACAAGTAGGTATAACCAGAACCCGTAGGCACCTTGGTACAGATAGCTGGACGACTAATACCTGGTAATGTTCGCAACTGAAATAGAGACATAGCCATCAGTGCGCCCGTGTTACCCGCACTAACGCACGCCTGAGCCTGCCCATCAGCCACTAGCTGTAGAGCTTGCCACATAGATGAGTCACGTTGATGGCGGATTGCCGATGAAGGTTTTTCTTTCATCGAGACAGATTGAGTGCAGTGCTGGATACGAAAGCGACCCGTGTCAACATCATCGACACGATCTATTTCATCTTGGATTTGTTGAGTATCTCCAAGTAACACAGCATGTAAGTCTGGCGACTGGCGGAGAATATTGAGCGTCGAGGGAACCGTGACGCGGGGACCGAAATCCCCGCCCATGGTGTCAATGGCAAGACAAAGAGGGTCGACCAAAGATAAATACTTTCAGTCTAAAGAAACTTTAGTCTTCAGCGACGTCAACCACTTTCTTACCACGGTAGAAACCGTCAGCAGTCATGTGGTGACGGTGATGTTTTTCACCGCTAACTGGATCAGTAGACAATGTTGGTCCACTCAGTGCATCGTGTGAACGACGCATGCCACGTCTAGAACGGGTTTTTCGGCTCTTTTGTACGGCCATGTGTTACTCCTGATAAAACTGTCTGTTAATTGTCAGAGCCACTATCTTTTAGTTGCTCTCGTGTTAGTTGCGCTAAAACACCAAAAGGATTTTCTTCCGCCACATCCCCCAAACCTTCACCAGTTGAGTAGCTTGCAGCGGTATTGCACTGATCTTCCGGGTGGTACATTACAAATGGCAGAGCCAATAGTAGCTCATCCTCTACCAAAGCAGTGATATCTCCTGCCTCATCCTCCACAATCCACGGGTCTAAATCCCGAGGTAGTAACTTCGCCTTCTCCTCAGACCAGACGATACAGAGTGCCATCTCAACTGCCAGTGACAGCTTCATAGGTTCAAGGCAACGCTGACAGGCCATTAAGACCGTGGTTGATGCACTTCCTCTGACCACCTTTCGGCCCTGCTCAGCTGTGTCAAAAACCAAGTTCGCCATAATAGGCTCACTGATTTCAACCACTGCTTCGGAAAGCCTCAGACACAAATCAGGATTAATCTCACCCGTCAGTGTCACACCCTGATTCACTAAGCGCCGTGGCTCAATCACCTGCGGCAAAAAGTTTCTCTGAGGGGGTGTCAACATAGGCGCGCCATAATAGTGATATGACCTTGATCTGTCAAAGAAAAATTCCCGGAAATACAGGCTTTCAGAACAATTTTCAAGCCACCAGACAAACCCCTATATAATACCTCGGCTGTTGTTCACGCCAGACAGCCAAATAACACCTAACCACCCATGAGATAACACAAGGGGCAACACATGCCAAAACTGGTTCTGGCTTCTTCTTCTCCCTATCGGCGCGCCCTACTTAATCGCCTACAGCACCCATTCGAATGGGTTTCTCCCGATATTGATGAAAGCCCAACACCGGGAGAACTACCGGAACATCTCGTAAAACGTCTATCTGAGGCCAAAGCCAAAGTATTGGCCACCTCGCACCCCAACCACCTGATTATTGGCTCTGACCAAGTAGCAGTTTTCGAAGGAGGCACTCTTACCAAGCCGGGAAACTATGATGCAGCATTTCAACAACTGCGGTCACAATCTGGCTCACGCATAACCTTTCTCACAGGTGTAGCACTTCTGAACAGCGGGACAGGCCATCTTGATGTTGATATTGTTTCTACTGATGTCGTTTTTCGGCAGCTCAGTGATGAAGAAATTGCAGATTATTTGATAAAGGAGACGCCCTACGATTGTGCCGGCAGCTTCAAAAGTGAAGGCCTAGGGATTACTCTATTTGAAGGTATTTTCGGCAGTGACCCAACAGCGCTGGTAGGGTTGCCACTCATTAGACTGAGTCAAATGCTGCGCCAAAACAACCTATAATTAACATTATAAAAAACCGTCAATTAATTGTTTTTAAACATCTTTATTTATTATTTTTTCTATATCCTCAAAGTTATCAAGGCAGGCCAACGGCTGGTATTTAAGCAGTCTGTCAGATGAATGCGCGCCGTAACTTACGGCAACTCTAGGTATTCCCGCATTCACAGCCATGGCCATATCAAACTCGGTATCACCCACCATCAACGTCTCTTCAGGAGAGGACTTAAACTCCTGTAACAGCTCATTCAACATCAAAGGGTTTGGTTTTCCTGCCGTCTCATCAGCACAACGACTACCATGGAAAAAATCGCTCAACCGCCTAGCTTTTAATACTCGATCCAAACCCCTGCGACTTTTTCCCGTCGCCACCGTAAGCAAGTATCCCTGATCCTTGAGCTGCTCCAGTGTCTCCTCAACACCCTTAAAAAAAGGTGATGGCTCACGGTCATGCTCTACAAAATGACGGGAGTAGCTATCTCGCATAGCCAGAATCTGATCCATATGAATCCCTGGGAACAGGGTTTCAAGTGCTTCCACTAGCCCCAAACCAACAATCTCTCTAGCTTCGTGTTCCGGGGGCGGTGGCAAACCGACCTCTTCTGCGGCACAACGTATACATAAAGCAATTCGGGAAAGAGAATCACACAGCGTACCATCCCAATCAAAGATCAAGAGTTTGACCATCGTATCTACCCCCTAACCTAGTGTTGCCAGCACTTTGACTAGCTCATCTGGCAGAGGGGCTTCAACACGAATTTTTTGTCCGTCCGGAGATCGAAACTCCAGCTTTGCTGCGTGCAAAAACATTCGTTTTAGCCCAAGAGCTTTCATTTGGCGATTATTCTCATCATTGCCATACTTATCATCACCAGCCAACGGACACCCTGCATATTGGCTATGAACCCGAATCTGATGAGTTCGGCCCGTCTCCAAAGTAACATCCATTAATGTCGCCTTATCAAAGCGCTTCAACACCGAGAAATGTGTCACCGAGGATTTACCCTCCGGATTAATCCTTACTACACGCTCACCGGATTTCAATTCGCTTTTAAGAAGAGGCATGTCGATTCGCTTCATCCCCCTGGGCCACCGACCAGTCGCCAGCGCCTGATACACCTTCACTACACGTCTGGCACGCATTTCATCTTGTAAAAAACGCAGAGAAGAACGCTTTTTGGCAATAATCAAACAACCCGAGGTCTCCCGATCCAGGCGGTGGACCAGCTCCAAGAAAGAGTGACTGGGACGGGTTGCCCTTAGCGCTTCGATTAACCCAAGGCTTACGCCGCTTCCACCATGAACAGCCAACCCGGCGGGTTTGTTTACAACCAAAAGTAATGAGTCTTCATAAATAACATTTTGTTCGAGTAGCCGCTGTAGTTTTGGCCCAGGAGCGGCCGGAGCCTCACGGTCAGCGACTCGTACAGGCGGTATTCTGACTCTATCCCCTCCCTGCAACTTGTATTCAGGCTTGACCCTCGAGCCATTAACCCGGACTTCGCCCTTGCGAAGAATCCTATAAACACGTGACTTCGGGACGCCTTTTAACTTGGTCAACAAAAAATTATCAACCCGCTGACCAGCTTGATCCTCTGTGATATCAACATACTTCACAGAGATAGATTTAGCTTGGGTATCAGTCATGTTGAGCCACAGCAGCTTCAGCCAGAGAAAAAGAGTCGGCCATTCTATCAGCTGCCCCAACCACTGGCACCATTTCAAAAAAACCACCAAAAATCATAGAATTAACGACTCATTCACACACCTTTAAATTGATGGGGTTGACAATACCTGATATAGTCCTCGTCCGTTGCGCTGAGCCCCGGTAAGAACCGGTGTGAATAACGAATGCTCTATAGATAGCCTGTAGAACGCTCAGCAAACGATAAGGCGGAAGCCCGCTATTGAGATTTATTGCGACAGTTGCCCGATAACACACAAATATACGGCAGTTGTCATTGAGAAACCGCGCTAAGGCGCAGAAGTTACCGCAAAATATATTGAACACTAGTTCTGTTCACGCAATAGCACGATAACAGTGAGTTGTATTCCGGCCCCACTTAAGACAGCGGCCCCGATTGAGACAACACAAGAATTCACTCTAATTTTGCTATTCCGAACGAACTGCTGCAAAACATCAGATTGATAACTCGAAGGTATTACCGGAAAGATACAGTGACTGATAACGGAAAACTTAGGAAAATTATAGGGTTAAGACCCTTTTATCCGCCAGCCTAACCGCTGTCGGATCTTTGTTGCCCGGCTTTTTTGCACATCAATTGTTCATCTCCTATGCGGTGCTTCTGCTGCTTGTCACGCACAAGACAGTAGGACAATACAATGAAACGCATGCTTATCAACGCCACCCAGCCAGAAGAGCTTCGGGTGGCCATGGTCGACGGTCAACGACTGTATGACCTAGACGTAGAAAACCGTACTCGCGAACAACGTAAAGCTAACATCTACAAAGGTAAAATCACCCGGGTTGAACCTAGCCTGGAAGCCGCATTTGTCGATTACGGAGCAGAAAGACACGGTTTTCTGCCTCTCAAAGAAATCTCTAGAGAATACTTCTCTAAAAAGCCCTCTGATATTGAAGGTCGCATCAAAATTCAAGATGTGATCAAAGAAGGTCTTGAAGTTGTTGTTCAGGTTGAAAAAGAAGAACGTGGCAACAAAGGTGCCGCTCTGACTACCTTTGTCAGTCTGGCTGGGCGCTATTTGGTATTAATGCCCAACAACCCTCGTGCTGGCGGAATCTCACGCCGAATTGAAGGTGATGAACGATCTGAATTACGAGAAGCCATCAGAGACTTGAAAACACCTAATGGTATGGGCGTTATTGTTCGTACCGCAGGTATTGGCCGCTCTGCAGAAGAACTGCAGTGGGATCAGGATTACCTGCTTCAACTCTGGACTACCATCACAGAGGAAGCACAAAACTGTAGGGCACCCCACTTTCTGTTTCAGGAAAGCAACGTCATTATTCGAGCGGTTCGTGATTACCTTCGCCAAGATGTGGGTGAAGTCATTATTGATAACCGTGAGGCCTTCGATCTTGCCACTGCATTTATCCAGCAGGTTATGCCCAACTTCCACAGCCGGGTAAAATTCTACGAGGATCCTATTCCCCTATTCAATCGCTACCAAATAGAAAACCAGATAGAAACAGCCTTTGAACGCGAAGTTAAACTACCTGCTGGCGGCTCCATTGTTATCGATGTTACTGAAGCATTGGTCTCTATCGACATCAACTCTGCACGCGCAACCCGCGGTAGTGATATCGAAGAAACCGCCTTGCGCACCAACCTCGAGGCTGCGGATGAAATATGTCGTCAACTACGCCTTAGAGATATGGGCGGACTGATTGTTATCGACTTTATCGATATGAATTCAGGGAAAAACCAGCGTGATGTTGAAAACCGCATGCGCGATGCCCTAGAGATTGACCGAGCTCGTGTTCAAGTAGGACGCATTTCACGCTTTGGCCTACTGGAAATGTCGCGTCAACGCCTACGTCCATCACTGGAAGAAACAACCTCCAGAATATGCCCTCGCTGCCTCGGACAAGGCACCATTCGTGGTACCCGCTCACTGGCACTGTCAATTTTACGCTTGGTCGAAGAGGAAGCTCAGAAAGAGTTCAGCTCTGAAATACGTACGATCACCCCTGTATCCGTGGCGACCTTCCTACTCAATGAAAAACGTCAGGAAATTTCTGATATTGAAAAGCGTCATAATATTAGAGTTATCGTGGTACCTAGTGAGAGCCTTGAAACGCCACACTTTGAAGTCCAAAGAATTCGTGAGCAAGATGGTGCCACCGCTGAATACAGCTACAAACTAGCTGGCACGCTGTCAGAGGACATCACCTCACAGGAAACCGATGTTGTAAAACCAGTACCGCCAGCACTACAACCAGCGGTTAAAACCTTGGCTCCAACTCAGCCAGCCCCTACTCCTACAGCAAAACCCAATCAGAGCAAGAAAAAATCCGCTGCTGGGGAACAGCCTGGCTTATTGCGGCGCCTACTAAACCTTGTCTTCGGCGAGAGCAAACAAGCTGAAGCAAAAGAGAACAAGGGTCAACAACAAGCCCGAGGCCGAAATGATCGCCGCCCACAAAATCGTAATCGACGTCCTGATGATCGTCAAAATAGTGGTCGTGGCCGTGGCAAGCCCAATCAAAATGGCCAAAGTAATCGTACCAACAGGGATAATAGCGACAACCGTGATAACCGTGATAACCGTGATAACCAACAACAAGCACGGGATAACAGCAAGCAACAGGCTAAAAAGCCCCGCCAAGAAGAAACTAAGAAAGAAACAGGCAAGGTTGAAGCTGAAATCACTACTAGTAATCGTCCGCCACGCCGAGAGGGCGATAAGCGACGCAGCCCTCGCCAACGCCGTCAACGCCAGGAAGTGCCTGCTGAATTGCTAGAGGCAACCAATGCATCAAACGCAGCTCCGGAATCAACCCCCACTGTAGCGCCTGAGACAAAAACTCAATCTGCGCCAAAAAATAAAGTGCCGTCAGTGTCAGAGGCCGTCACTATTGAAGCACCAGTAACTGCGACTGCCAATGAAGAAAAAGCAGAACGCCAAGTAACTGAAACTTCTATAAAACCAGAACCTAAAGTCGACACAACACCAGAAGTGGTTGAGCTGCAAGATTCAACAACAACCCAAGTTGCCACTGATCCTGTAGTAGAAACTGCTCAAAAAGATACTGAAACAGGCGCTTTAACTCCGGCAGCCACCCCAACAACTGAAGAAGTCGCTCCAGAGACACCGGTGCAACAAATCACAGAAGAGGTTTTGGCTCCAGAGACTACTACATCTGTAACTGATGAGGCCCCACAAACTGAGGATGCGCCAGAAACAGGCTCTGCCGATGTGGCAATCCAATCAGAAGCCGGCAGCGAGGCATCTAAAGAACCGGCAGCTGAAATCCGCGCCAGTAATGACCCGAGGAATAAACCGAAACCTGTGGGCAAAGTATCCATCTCTACCGATACGCGCGCTCAACCAAAGTCACAACCGCTAAACACTTCACTGCCATCACCCGTAGCCGTGGAGCCTACGCAGAACACTCGCCCTAGCAATGATCCACGCCAGCAACGTAAGCCCTAATAGTAAAGGGGATATGTAAAAAACGGTGATTGGGTAGGATTAAAAAAGCGCCTAGATAGTGAGTAGTAAATGAGAGATAAATTCGTGGGGTTTCACCCTTGTGTGTGAATGAAACCACGGTATAATCTCCCGCACTTTTTTGAGGCTCTGCCTTAAGGTGAACCCCAGTAAATCCTAAAGCTGGGGTCACCAAAAAAGACTTTAGGAGGGGTGGCTGAGTGGTCGAAAGCACCGGTCTTGAAAACCGACGTATCGCAAGGTACCCAGGGTTCGAATCCCTGCCCCTCCGCCATTAAATCCCTGTTTATAAGGGCTGACA
>JAGPWA010000048.1 GCA_018066715.1 Porticoccus sp.
GTTAAAACAAAAATGATGACGAAATAGATGATGCTACGATTTTTGAAGGGCGCTCCACGCCGAATCTCAATCTGACGCAGCAACCAGTCAGAACATAGGTAGAGAACAATAGCGACCAACGTAAAGAGAACAATATTCAAAATAAACTCCAAACTAAAAGCTCAAATAAAAAATGTGTTTCACAGATATACTCTGCCATTACTCGGTTAACTATGTCCATGATCAATAAATGATGAGAAACGAGCCACACTCCCCCGAACAGTATCAAAAGCGTCTAACTCACTATGTCATGATAGTGTTAGTCGCAACATTGATTATCAATTGCCTCAGTGCCTATATTCGTCATGTGGAAGCTGGCCTGGGTTGTGAAAACTGGCCCGGCTGTTATGGAGAGATTGGACAGTTTATCTCTCCCAGTGATGAAGCTGAGATTGCCCAAAAAGCATTAGCCCCCACAGAAACAGCAAAACAGATGCACCGCACGATTGCGACGCTACTGGTCATTGGTGTATTGCTACTGGTGAATCAAAGCCGTAAACCTACCGCCATGGCAGGGGCAAGCCGCCACTTGCCTTACCTATTGCTGGCCGTTCTGTTACTACTCTCTGTGATAGGCCCTGCCAGTTACCTAAAAACCATGCCAGCCATCGCTGTCGTTAATCTGGCAGGAGGGTTAGCTCTCTTGGCTATCTGTTGGTGGCTATGGCTACAACTTAACTGTAAAAACCGCACAGAAGCCCCCACTTGGCTAAAAAGACTCACCTTAGCAGGCTGGCTACTGCTCATATTTCAAATTCTCCTTGGTTCATGGGTAAGCGCCAATTATGCAGGCCTAGCCTGTAGCGAATTATTCACCTGTAATCCACCCACGGGATACACTTCAGAGGGGTCAGGTAGTTTCTGGTATTTTCGACAGCTTGCACTGGATAGCGAGGGTCGAATCCTTTTTGACAACAGTGCAATCCATATCCACCTTATCCATCGTGCCGGTGCTATTTTAAGTAGTTTGATTTTGTTGATTGGCGCCCTAAGTTCTCTACAATACCAACAAAAAACAGCTATCTGCCTTACTGTGCTCGTCCTGTTCCAATGTGCTCTGGGCGCAAGTGGCGTACTGTTATCACTACCCATTATGGTGGTCATGGCACACAACCTAATAGCAGCACTACTCTTGATGGCGGTCATGGCCCTTAACTACCAACTTGTTCAGGCTAAGTAATATGCACAACACTTCTCATCCAAATGATAAGTACCTCTATAACCAACAAATAGCTCTTTGGCTAATACTCTGTGCTGGTGTCATTTTTGCCATGATTTTACTAGGAGGAGTCACCCGCCTAACCCACTCAGGGTTGTCTATGGTTGAGTGGAAACCATTGATAGGTATTATCCCTCCTCTTACAGATATGGAGTGGCAGACCACATTTGAAAAATATCAACAATTCCCCGAATACCAGAAGGTCAACCACGGCATGAGCGTCGGCGAATTTAAGTCGATCTTTATGTTCGAATATCTACACCGGGTTCTTGGACGTTTAATCGGTGTCATATTCCTGTTGCCCTTTCTATTTTTCTACTTCACCAAACGCATTCAATCTGGATTAACGCCCAAGTTAATGGTGATGTTTGTACTGGGAGGCCTACAGGGGCTACTTGGCTGGTATATGGTAAAAAGTGGCCTGGTAGATAACCCCAGAGTGAGCCAATACAGGCTTACTGCCCACCTTGGCGCGGCTGTCGTTATTTACGCCTATATTCTCTGGGTTGCCTTTGGCTTGCTGTCTGTCAATTCATCATCCTCTTCGAATGAGAGGGGGCTCAAACGCTTTGCCTATACACTGAGTGGACTCTTATTTTTGATGATTCTCTCTGGTGGTTTAGTGGCGGGTACTCGGGCAGGTTTTGCCTACCCGACGTTCCCGTTGATGGGCGACTCTTTTATACCACCGGGACTCTTCAATACAGACCCTGCATGGCTGGCGATTTTTGAAGATATCACGACGATTCAATTTAACCATCGTATCTTTGCCTATGTGTTGTTTGCTTTGATTCTGAGCTTTTCTTTCAAAATCCTTAGAAGCGGTATTCCAGGTAAACTTCGCACAGGAACACACTGTCTGATAGCACTATTACTGACTCAGGTAACACTCGGCATTTCAACATTGCTGTTACATGTACCGGTCACGTTGGCCGCCGCTCACCAAGGTGGAGCCATTGCGCTGTTTACAGCATCACTGTTTGTTAGCCGCTGCCTGAGCGATAAAGATGCGACCAATTAGGACTCTCACTTGAACCGATTACTCGTACTGTTTGTCGCCATTGGCCTGATACTTGGCGCCGTTGTGGGCTCCAACTATCTTAAGTCAACACTCAAGCAGCCTCTGCCTATCATAGAGACATTGGGTGGGGATTTTTCCCTGCCGAGCACTGAAGGGCGTTCAATTAAGCTTTCAGATTTTCAGGGCAAGGTGGTCTTGCTCAATTTTGGCTTTACCAGTTGTCCGGATGTTTGTCCTACAGTACTTGCCAAAATCAGGGTATTACTGGAAACACTTGGTGACCAGGGCAATGACATTCAGCCCCTGTTTGTCACTATTGACCCAGCCCGGGATTCCATTGATAAATTAAGTGACTACCTACCCTATTTTCACCCCTCAATTATCGGCATGCGTGGTGATAAAGAAGCATTAGCTGAAGTCGCTGACCTCTACAAGGTGCTCTACCAGAAGGAAGCACTCGATTCGGAATTGGGCTACGGGTTTTTACACAATGATCATATCTACCTGATAGACCAGCAGGGACAAGTCAGGGCCATGTATTCCGGATCAGTAAAACCCGAGACTATTATTAGTGAGATCAAAACACTGCTCTAATCCTACTAACTAACCGATCTGCTAATAACCGAATTAGGCCCAACCAGGACACCCCAGTGAATAGCGATACTTACAACCTTAAGACTATTAATCCGGCAGCCAAAAAACTGGCGCTTGGCTGGATCTGGCTGGGTGTTTACTCTCTCATTGCAGCAGGCATCCTGGCTATATTGTTGGCTTTATCGAGAACCCCCGCCATTAAAGAAATGATGCCTGGAAGCAACTTTTTTAAGGTGGCCTTGGTCGTCCATGTGAATTTATCCGTACTGATCTGGTTCCTGGCTGGTGCCGGAATACTCTGGGCGGTATTTGGCATACACCGTGAGTCATTGTGGAGTAAAGCAGCCTTCTGGTTGGCTGTAGTTGGTACCGTCATTATCAGTATCTCCCCTTTCCTTGGGGCCACCCAACCACTGATGAATAACTATGTACCCGTGATCTTGCAACCCTGGTTCTTTTATGGACTTTTGATTATGGCAGCGGGGTTAGTGATCCAGGCAATTGGCTTTATGGTAACCAATACGCCACGTTTGAACAGCTCTGAGGGAACGGAGACCCTACGTTTTGCCTTGTATTTAGCGGCACTGTCAGTGCTAATTGCCGTTATCTGCGTTGCCGTTTCTTACGCAAGAATACCTGAGACCATAGGTGGAGAGTTCTATTACGACCTATTATTCTGGGGCGGTGGTCACATACACCAGTTCGTCAATACTGTATTGGTTCTGGTTGCCTGGGTGATGCTTTCAGCCGCCTGTGGCAATGATTTACGAATGAGCCCCCGCCTTGGCGTTTTACTCTTTTTGCTCGTCGTCCTACCTATAGCATTGGTTCCCTGGCTGTACAGTTACAAGATTGAATCCAGTGAGCATATCTTAGGCTTTACTGAATTGATGAGAAAAGGTGGTTTAGCCTCTATTCCCATTGGGTTATTGGTATTTCTAAGTACCTTTCGGTTTACTAAATTAAGTGATGAACAAAAACCGCTCCGGGCAGCTCTGATCAGCTCTATTACACTGTTTGCTGGCGGTGGTATTCTTGGCTTTATGATCATGGGCTCTAACACCATTATCCCGGCCCATTACCATGGTTCAATCGTTGGTGTGACCATGGCCGTTATGGGTGTCATCTTTCTGTTGCTGCCTCGCCTGGGACGCCCCATCAAACATTTAAAATTGGCCTATTGGATGCCCTGGTTATACGGTGCGGGTCAATTGATGCATATTACTGCGCTTGCCTGGTCTGGAGGGCACGGTGTTAAACGTAAGGCTGCAGGGCAAGCTCAAGGTCTTGAAGGATTTCAAGAAGTCATGGGTATGGCTTTTATGGGTGCCGGAGGGTTAATCGCCGTTTTAGGTGGTGTATTGTTCCTTTTCATTGTCATTAGTGCGCTAATGAACAAAACGGAAACGCCATCAACTAATCTACAAACTAGCCGTACTTGATCGCAATCAAGCATTTTTTTCAGTCTATCCATTACTCTTCTGTTAAAGTAATCTGCTGATTAACCGATTTTATTAGGTATACATTCCACAATTTTCCCAACGACTGGAGTATTGATATGAACAAGCTGATCGGAACTACGATAAAGCTGGCGATGGCGGTAACGCTACTCACTGCAGGTGGACAAGTAATGGCCGCTGGTGATGCAGCAGCAGGAAAGGCTAAAGCAGCAACCTGTGCTGGCTGCCATGGCGCCAATGGCATCAGTGGTAATAATTTGTGGCCAAACCTTGCTGGCCAAAAGGCCGGTTACCTCACAAAGCAAATTAAGGCTTTTCGTGATGGGCAACGCAATGACCCAATGATGTCTTCCATGGTGAAAACATTATCTGACCAAGATGCTGAAAACCTGGGTGCTTACTACGCTGACATGAAGTAAGAAATAAGACGTAGCTAATATCCAAAAAAACCTGTTATACCCACTTCCCTTAGGCGTTGCGGGTAGCAGGTTTTTTTATGGCCAGTTTATAAGTTATTAGTTTTTAAGTGATTAGAATTGCTAAAAATCAGGATGTTATTGGAGCAGATAATTTGACTTGAAGGTGAATAAATAGAATTAAGTCTGACTTATCGTTTGGTTTTATTCGAAATTATTTTCACTCATAGTTAGCTAAAGCATATCTATCAAGTACAGTCACCTCTTTACCTTTCATATCAATGATACCTTCTTCCTTCAGTCGGTGAACAATTCGTGAAAATGTTTCCGGTTGAATGGCCAGCTGGCCTGCTATAAGACGTTTGGCCACAGGGAGATCAAACTGAGGGTATTCAGCCTCAGACCCCACTATTTGAGTCAACAGATAACGAACCACCCGGTGAGTAGAGTTTTTAAGTGACAAGACCTCAATTTCATTGAGCCTCATCCGCAATCGTCGGCTGAGATCAGCCAACAGAACGAAGCTAAGGTCAGGGCTGCTTTTCAGCAGAGCCATATAATCTACATTCGAAAAGCTAAACAACTCCGCCGGCTCCACCGCTTGAGCAGAGACTGGATACATCGTCTGCGAACTAAACATGAGAGCTTCAGCAAATGTTTGGTTTGACGGTACTAGCTCGATGATTTTTTCCGTCCCATCGGGCAATGTACGGAACAATTTCATACAGCCAGAAACAACGAAATAAAAGTGCCGGGCTTCTTCATTTTGCTGAAAAAGAAACTCACCTTTTCCTACACTGAGAACCCGAGTTCCATGCATCAACTTCGCCAGATCTGAGTCTGATAATGCGGAAAATAAATGGTGTTTTCTAAGTATCTGGCCGTGTATTTTCTGGAACTGCATAGCGTCTTCTTTTTTTAGCATTCCCATCAATGAGCCCTCAATTCTATAGCCACATACCCTTCAATACCAGATATAGCGGAATTGCATGGCTGGAGCCACAACACAACCTGTTGTCAGGTTTTATCGTCACAGATGATCAAGACTAGGTGAAACACCTAAAAACCCAATTGATGATTATCAAGAGAGGAAAAATAAAACAGTAAAATAAAAAAACCCGGTAATTACACCGGGCTTTTTTATCAATAAGGGATAATTAATCGACGAACAATCTAGCATTCCGAAACAATCGCATCCAGGCACCATCTTCTTCCCAATCATCCGGGTGCCAGGAATTGGTCACGGCACGGAATACCCGTTCAGGGTGAGGCATCATAATGGTTACACGCCCATCCTCACTGGTGACCCCGGTAATACCCATAGGAGAACCATTGGGGTTAGCCGGATACACTTCCGTCGCATCATGAAAATTATCCAAATAGCGAAGAGCAACTCCTCTGGAAGCATTAAATGCCTGAGCGTCACTATCACTGGCAAACTCAGCCCTTCCCTCACCATGAGCCACAGCAATTGGCATATATGACCCCACCATCCCGCTCAACAGTACGGAAGGGTTTGGTTCCACTCGCACAAGAGACAATCGGGCTTCAAATTGTTCAGATAAATTACGTACAAAACGGGGCCAGTGATCTGCACCTGGAATTAGGGGTTTTAGGTTTGAGAGCATTTGACAGCCATTACAAACCCCAAGGGTAAAAGAATCATTGCGGTGAAAAAACTGCTGGAATTGTTCTCTGGCCTGAGTATTAAACAAAACAGTCTTAGCCCACCCTTCACCAGCACCCAGCACATCTCCGTAGGAAAATCCGCCACAGGCGACCAGTCCTTTAAAGTCAACCAGGCCGGCGCGTCCGTTGAGTAGATCACTCATGTGAACATCGACTGCCTCAAAGCCTGCACGATCAAATGCTGCCGCCATTTCAACCTGACCATTAACACCTTGCTCACGAAGAACAGCGATTCGTGGACGAATACCTCGCTTAATATAAGGTGCGGCGACATCGTCATTTATATTAAAAGTTAGGCCGACACTCAGGCCGGGATCCTCAAGAAAAAGCCCATCAAACTCCTGTCGTGCACATTGGGCATTATCTCGCTGAGCTTGAATTTGATAACTGGTTTCACTCCACCGGCGCAATAACTCAACACAGCTGTGGCTATAGAGACGAGCGCCATCTTGATGGATTTCTATGCTTTCAGAATTATTGAGTGTCGCTACTGGACTAACAGGGATACCAACCGCAGAAAACCGAGCTTTAATCTCATCGGCTTTATCTGTTGCCACTTGGATAACGGCACCCAGTTCTTCATTAAAAAGTAGCGATAGTGCATCGCCAGGCTGCTCGTCTAGGCTAATATCAAGCCCCACATGCCCAGCAAAGGACATTTCCACTAACGTGGTGAGCAAGCCACCATCAGAGCGATCATGGTAGGCAATAATATCGCCAGCGCTATTAGCTGACTGAATAATATCGAAAAATGCCTTTAGCTTATCTGGACTATCCACATTAGGGGTTACATCACCCATCTGGTTATAGACTTGAGCCAAAATAGAACCGCCAAGTCGGTTCTGATTTGTGCCAAGATCAATATAGAGAAGTACTGTATTACCCTTATCGGTTCGTAGCTGGGGTGTCAGTGTTTTTCGTACATCCTGAACGGGTGAAAAAGCGGTAATAACCAGAGACAACGGTGATGTGACAGCTTTACTCTCACCATCCTTTTCCCAGGCTGTACGCATGGACATCGAGTCCTTACCCACAGGAATAGTAATCCCCAATTGAGGACACAATTCCATACCCACCGCTTCCACCGTTCGAAAGAGCTTTTCATCTTCACCCGGATGACCCGCAGCACACATCCAGTTTGCTGACAGCTTAATATCGGAAAGTTGCCCAATATTGCTCGCAGCGATATTAGTTATTGCCTCACCAATGGCCATTCGCCCGGATGCTGGGCCATCCAAAAGAGCAAGTGGCGTGCGCTCACCCATGGCCATCGACTCACCGGCGTAACTATCATAACCAACGGTAGTCACCGCACAATCAGCAACGGGCACCTGCCAGGGACCCACCATCTGATCCCTCACAACGGTTCCTGTAATACTGCGGTCACCAATGGTGATAAGGAAGCTTTTACTACTCACCGACGGATGCTGTATGACACGCCCAATCGCCTCATCTAAGACAATACCAGACCAGTCAAACGCCTGAGTCTTGGGGCGGTAAGCCTCCGCTTCACGATGCATTTTAGGTGGCTTGCCAAAAAGTACTGACATCGGTAAATCTACCGGCTTGGCATCAAAGTGTCGGTCATTGAGCAACAGATGTTTCTCAGCAATAGACTCACCCACGACGGCATAAGGACAACGTTCACGCTCACAAATAGCCTCAAACCGAGCCAGATCTTCTGGCTTTACCGCCATCACATAACGCTCTTGAGCTTCGTTACACCAAATGGCTAAGGGAGACATTCCCGGCTCATCATTGGGCACTTGTCGCAATTCAAAGTGCGCACCACAACCGCCATCCTTAGCCAACTCAGGAAAGGCATTGGATAGCCCGCCAGCACCCACATCATGAATGAACGCAAGAGGGTTCTCATCCCCCAGCTGCCAACACTGATCTATCACTTCCTGAGAACGACGCTCCATCTCGGGGTTCTGGCGTTGTACTGAAGCAAAATCAAGGTCTTCAGCACTGGATCCAGAGGCCATAGAGGACGCCGCGCCGCCACCCACACCAATCAACATCGCAGGGCCACCCAGTACAATCAGATGACAACCCGGTTCAAACTCATGTTGCTCAATGTGCTCTTCACGAATATTGCCGTAACCGCCAGCAATCATAATCGGCTTGTGATAACCCCGTCGCTCACCATCGAAATCCTGCTCAAAGGTTCGAAAGTAACCACAGAGGTTGGGACGACCAAATTCATTATTAAATGCTGCACCACCCACGGGCGCTTCAACCATAATATCCAATGCCGTCACAATCCGATCTGGCTTGCCATAATTCTGCTCCCAAGGCTGGGGCAGTTCCGGGAGGTTCAAATTAGAAACAGAGAAACCGGTCAAACCCACTTTTGGCTTAGACCCTCTGCCGACGGCCCCCTCATCACGAATTTCACCGCCAGAGCCTGTACCTGCGCCTGAAAATGGGGCTATAGCCGTTGGGTGGTTGTGGGTTTCCACCTTCATCAGTAGGTGTATTGGTTCTTGGGTGTAACCGTAGACTTTATTCTCTGGGTCAGGGAAAAAGCGGCCAGCCTCACTACCAGTAATCACAGATGCATTATCATCATAAGCAGACAAGACATTTTCTCCCCCCTGCTCATGGGTATTTCTAATCATCCCAAACAGCGATATATCCTGATCTTTACCATCGAGTGTCCACGAAGCGTTAAAGATTTTGTGGCGACAGTGCTCAGAATTTGCCTGAGCAAACATCATCAACTCAACATCGGTTGGGTTTCGACCAAGTTCGGTGAAACTGGCCAATAAATAATCAATCTCGTCATCAGCCAGTGCCAACCCCAGCGTGATATTAGCTTGCTCCAGTGCGGGCTTACCCTTTTTGAGGGTATCTATATGGGTCATCGGCTCAGGTTCATGGTGCGAAAATAACTTTTCAGCATCAGAAACATCAGTAAACACCGCTTCCACCATCCGGTCATACAACAGCGCTTCGACCTGCTGGCGATGCTCTTTTATGATAGTGCCTTGTAGGTAATAGGCGATGCCTCGCTCCAAACGAAGTACCGATGCCAAACCAGCATTGTGGGCAATATCAGTGGCCTTACTTGACCAAGGAGAAATAGTGCCCGGACGAGGCACCACCAGAAGCATCTCACCCACTGGGTCGTCATTATCAGTCTTTGGGTCATTAGCAATAGGCCCATTGGTATGAGGCCCATAGCTCAGTAACGCCTTCAGCGTCTTTGAATCCACATCTGACAAATCATCTTTTGCTTCCACAAAGTGCACAAATTCAGCGTAAACCCCCTCTATACCTGGCTCAATAGCCTTCAGGGACGAGAAGAGTTTTTGTTTTCTAAACTCAGAAAGCGCCGGGGCACCACGAAAAATCAGCATCTTGAAATAGCTCTCTTCAGGCAAGATTTAAGGCCAGTTATTGTACTGGAATTGACCGCGACTCGTCATGGTCTGAAGCCACTCATTTAACCATTCATCTACTGAAATATCGGGCAAGTCAGAAAACGGTTGAACCCCCTTACGTCTGTCTCTAATCTAGATATCCTAAATAAGCCCATTTATTTCTTTGGAGAGACAACTGGCGTAAGCAACAAAAATCGTCAGAATTGTTTTTAGTGGCTCCCAGAATGTGGCTTTTTGATTGGATAATCGTATGCGTGGATTTTATTTTCATTTTAAAAAAACGACGAAGCGCATCGCTCTGTGTATATTGCTTTTTGTCGTTGCCCTAACCCTATCTACTAGCCGCGCACCCACCACACTCGAAGAAGTTCTCAGCAGTAATGAGCTACGTATTCTGACCCTAATGGGCTCCACAACTTACTTTAAAAATGCAAAAGGTGAGGATGGTTTTGAGTACCTTTTAGCCAAAGCATTCGCGAACTCACTCGGTGTTAAGCTGAAAGTAACTCCGATGACATCACTCAGTGGCGTCCTTTTGGCCGTAGGTGGACCATTAGGTCATCTTGCTGCTGCTGGCCTTACAATGACCCCTGAACGACAGGAAAGAATGCATTTTAGCCACCCCTACTATCACGTCACACAAACACTCATCTATCGAAATGGCTCCAAACGTCCTAGAACTGTAGAAGATCTCTACGGGGGTCAGTTACTCGTGATTCAAAATAGCTCCCACAGTGAACGACTCTCCGAATTAAAACTTGAATACCCTGACCTTCAATGGCAGGCAATGGAAGGCGCAGAAATGCTTGACCTCATGGCGATGGTGCATTCAGGTGAAGCTGACTATGCAATCGTCGATTCAACATCCTACCTAGTGGACCGAAGCATCTACCCCAAGGCACGAGCAGCATTCGACATCTCTGAACCACAGCCTGTGGCCTGGGCATTTCCCTTTCATGGTGATGAGTCATTAATTGATGCCACTAATGCATTTTTAAAAGGCTTTGAAAAAAGTGGGGAACTGGAGGCGCTAAAAAAACAGTCTCTCAATCAGACCAGTGGTTTCAATTTAGCGGGCTCACAACTTTTCCTCCATCGAATCAATACTCGATTGCCTAAATATGAAGACATGCTTAAAGACATTGCCAAAGAATACGATATTGACTGGCACCTATTGGCAGCCATTGCCTATCAAGAATCACACTGGAATGCCGAAGCCACCTCGCCCACTGGCGTGAGAGGGCTGATGATGCTGACATTGCCCACCGCTAAAGAAATGGGTGTATCCAATCGCGTCGACCCCAAACAAAGCTTGGAAGGCGGTGCCAAGTACTTCCTGAAAACAAAATCACGTCTGCCCGCAGGCATCACTGGCATAGATCGCACATTACTGGCTATGGCTGCCTACAACGTAGGCATGGGACATCTAGAAGATGCAAGGGTATTAACGGATAGAGATAAAAGGAATCCCAATGTGTGGGAGGAAGTAAAAAAGTCTCTCCCTTTATTGCAACAGAAAAAATACTTCTCCACTGTGCGCCATGGCTACGCCAGAGGCCAGGAACCCGTTAACTACGTAAAGAATATCCTTCATTACCAAGCGATTTTAAAATGGCATTCCCTGGAAACTCAGCGTCGTTTTGAACGAGAACAAAATCTGGAGCTACCTAACTCCAGTGACTGGAACCCCAATTCACTTCGTTCATTGTAATTCTTATTGTAGTTCTGACTGTAGCGCTGAAATTTTCTTGTCTTTAATTGCTTACATTTAATGGCTTAACTTTAGTGGCTTAAGACTTAAAACCCATTAGCGCTTTTTACGAAAAAAATTACTGATCAAGTTACTGCATTCTTCAGCTAAAACCCCACCCAACACGTCAATTTTATGATTGTAGTGAGTCATGTCAGTTAATCGTAATTGGCTTTCCACTGCACCCGCTCTTGGCTCTGTGGCACCGTAGACGATTCGACTCACCCTCGCATGAAGTATTGCGCCAACGCACATGGTGCAAGGTTCAATGGTGGCGTAGAGCGTTGTCTCAGGCAGCCGATAGTTTTCTAGTCGAGAGGCCGCATCGCGTAATGCCATAACTTCTGCGTGCGCTGTGGGATCACAGGTACTAATAGGCTGATTCCACCCTTCGCCAATTGCCACACCATCTTTAACCAATACAGCGCCTACAGGGACCTCACCAGCGGCTCCAGCCTGTTCCGCTAGGAGTAATGCCTGGGTCATCCATTCCCTATCAATAGGGGTATAACCTTTTCCTTTCATCTTGGGGGAAGCTCGTTCATTACTGGGGAGGGGATGTTTTATGCGAGAAATAGTTTAAGACTTATAAAAAATACTTAACCAGTAGACTCTCAAGCCTATTGAATCTTATCCAATTCTTCACGCTGCTGGTCAACCGTCTCTTGGAGAAAACCTTCGATGGCCTGCACCTTATCAACTTCCCGTTGGTAGATAACTTCAGGGCGATCATCGTTATTTGGCGCTTTCTTGCTATCGATAAACACAATATAAAGGAGTCCAAGAACTGCTCCCGATAGCAATAAATATTTCATCTTGTTCCCCCTCGAAAATGCGACTCACACAAACACCCTTCAAATTCTCAGACTCAAAGGCCGAGGCCATGCGATCGACCTCAGTATACGCTAATCAAGTTGCTTCGGCTTTCTGACTAGCGTCCTTGTACGCGGCCCCACCCTTGGTTGAGCAAAAAGGGTGTTTTGCAGGGCCTGTGTATAACCTCGATAGAGATTCTTCAGTCGCTGGCGAAACTTTCTGATACCTACTACAAAACACATGGGGTGGCTGAAGTCTAATTACCCTCACCCTCTTTCGGTTTTATCCATTTGGGGCCATAAATCAAACTTCAGCTAACTTCTGCGCCCTACCGTAAGCAGTATTTAATCCCATCAGGGAGTAATCCGCGATGACCATACGCATCATAAACCTTTATTTTTAGTTGACTTTAATTGTCGCCCATACTAAATAAATACTATCTAGTGAGGTTCTGTATTCACAATACTTAGCAGTTCTTATAACGCCAGGAAAATGAGGACATCGAACCAAGACACGTCAAAAAGAAGGTTTTTGCAAGGCGACCCAACTCTAGCTTGTGACAACCCATAAGTACGAATGATCAATACTGAAAATAGCTACTGGGTTTAAATATAGCCATTTAACGCCCTCTTTTTACAACGAGGCAGTGCCAGGGTTTATTGAGTTGAGCTTTTAGTGCCTCTCATGACAAATAGATATTACGTAAACCAAGTGAATATAAGGACATTGTTTATGCTTTCAGCGCCACTACCCGATAACGAAGAAGAACGTCTCGAGGCGCTCTATGGGTTGAACATACTCGATACTATTGAAGAGCAAGCCTATGATGACTTAACGTTCCTCTCGGCCCAGATTTGTGGTGCGCCAATAGCATTGATCAGTCTGATAGATCGAAACCGTCAGTGCATCAAGTCACATCATGGTTTCGATATAACTGTGATGTCCCGTGAATTGGGCCTTTGCCCATATGCTATTCTCGATGATGAGCTAACGATTATTGAAGATGCGAGCAAAGATGAGCGGTTTCATGATAATCCATTAGTTACCGGTGAACCCCACATTAAATTTTACGCTGGGGCGCCTTTGATTTTCTCTGCTGGTGTGAGAATTGGCGCTTTATGTATTATTGATACTGTTGCCCGGACGATTAGCCCCGATCAACAAAAGGCACTGGAGGCACTGGCACGACAGGTCGTATCTCAACTTGAACAAAGACAGGCCGTTCACGATTTAAATATTTCCAATAAACATCGGTCCGATGTCCTCACCAAATTAAAAAATTCCGAAGCACGTGAACGCGCCCGCAGTAGGACGCTGGAAAAACTTGCCAAGGGCTGTTTGCTTTCAGAGGTACTGGAAAGTATCGTCTACAGCGTCGAAGATGAACTTGAAGAATCACCTTGTTCAATCCTCCTGCTGGATGACGAAAAAAAACATCTTCTCCTTGGTGCAGCACCCAATTTACCAACGTTCTACAATGACGCTATACATAATATGGAAACCGGTCCGATGTCTGGTAGTTGCGGTACCGCCGCTCATACTGGCCAGCGTGTTATTGTGGAAGATATCCAGAACGATCCATACTGGGAACCCTTTAAAGCACTTGCCAGCAAAGCCGGGCTAGCCGCTTGCTGGTCCGAGCCCATCCACAGCAGTGAAGGCGAGCTACTTGGCACTTTCGCGATCTACCACACCACCCCACAGGCGCCAGATGATGCGGGTATTTCCGTCATCGAGCATGCATCCAAGCTGGCTGCTATTGCCATACAACGCAAGCGGGAAGAACAGGTATTACGGACTGCCAAGCACTTGGCGGAAAACGCCAGCAAGGCTAAGTCGCAGTTTCTCTCCAGTATGAGCCATGAACTGCGTACACCACTCAATGCCATCATTGGCTTTGGGCAGCTGCTTAAAATAAAAGGTAGTAATATTTCCAGTGAAGAAGCTCAAGGCTATATCAAGGAGATCATGTCAGCAGGGTATCATTTACTGGATCTGATCAACGAGGTACTGGACTTGTCCAGAATAGAAGCCGGCCACCTCAATTTACAGATTGAATCGATCCCATTAAACCCGGTCCTCACAGAATGTTTGGCCCAGATCAATGCAGGCCTAGCCGACCAACTCGACATCACCCTAGCTAATCATATCGACGACCCAAATCTTGCCATCATGGCTGACTCACAACGAATTAGACAAGTTCTGACCAACCTTCTCAGCAACGCCGTGAAATACAACAATAAAGGTGGATCTGTCGCCATCAAGACTGAATTGGTCGGTGAAGACCGATTGCGCATCGTGATTACCGACACGGGTATAGGCATTGCGACAGCCGACATAGACCGGCTATTTGATCCGTTTGAACGCCTTTCCAGCAGTTATGGAAATATTCAAGGAACCGGTATTGGCCTGACCGTTACCAAAACATTGGTTGAGGCGATGAGTGGCAACATTGGTGTTAATAGTATCGTGGACCAGGGCTCCTCCTTCTGGGTGGAATTGCCATCAGCTAAAACCGAGAATCAGGTTGTTGTAGGCTGAAAGTAAACTAACCCTTATTCCGACACGCCGACTCAGCAAAAAAGACACCACCTATGATGAGCAAGCCAAATTAAGACGTCACTATCAGAAAATGGTCAACAGGCACTTGAGATACATGAGGCCCAGGAGTTTGATGATGTTCTTATAAACTGCCCGTTGCCAGTGATGGGTGGACAGTTACATTGACACGCAGGAAATACGGAAGCAGCCGAAACACCTCGATTTATCCGTGCTGGCACGTGACAGGAGACCGAAAAAAGGTGCTAAATGCAGGAATGAGTAATCAGCCCCCCGGCCGTTCACAGGGCTGACCTTCGAAGAGCGTCGCCCTCAGTATAGAGAGCATTCTAGCGTATTTTGCAGTGTCGTCGGCGGGGCTCAATCACTACCAAAAAGACGGTTTCGATAACTAGAGTACAGAAATCCCTACCCACAAGCTGTTTGGAATATGGACACAGTCTGTGCTGGATGTAGGATCACTCCCATTCAATCGTGGCTGGCGGTTTACTGGAAACATCATAAGCTACACGGGAAATACCCGGTATTTCATTAATGATTCTGTTAGACACTTTTTCCAGTAATTCATAGGGCAAATGAGCCCAACGTGCGGTCATGAAGTCGATGGTTTCTACTGCTCGTAATGCGACGACATATTCATAACGACGCGCATCACCTACAACGCCTACAGATTTGACCGGCAGGAAGACGACAAAGGCCTGGCTGGTTTTGTGATACCAACCTGAATTATGTAATTCCTCAATAAAAATGGCATCGGCCTCACGTAGAAGGTTGGCATATTCTCTCTTTACTTCGCCTAAAATTCTTACGCCTAGCCCTGGACCAGGGAATGGATGACGGTAAACCATGTCATAGGGCAGCCCCAGCTCAAGGCCAATTTTCCGCACTTCATCTTTAAATAATTCACGTAGGGGTTCGACCAACCCCATGTTCATTTCTTCTGGCAGCCCGCCCACATTATGGTGCGACTTAATGACATGGGCCTTGCCCGTTTTTGAAGCGGCAGACTCAATCACATCGGGGTAGATAGTCCCCTGAGCCAACCATTTCACATCTTGTATCGCTGTCGCTTCCTTATCGAAGACATCAATAAATATCTTACCGATAATCTTACGTTTTAACTCTGGATCATTCTCACCCTCTAGGGCATCTAGAAATAAGGCCTCGGCATCTACACGAATAACCTTAACCCCCATGTTTTCGGCGAACATGTCCATGACCTGATCACCTTCATTTTTGCGTAACAGGCCATTGTCCACGAACACACAGGTTAGCTGATCACCGATGGCTTTGTGTAACAGTGCTGCTACAACTGAAGAGTCAACGCCGCCAGATAAACCCAGTAATACTTTGTTATCTCCAACCTGGTCTCGTACTCGGCCAATCGCATCCTCAATAATATGGGCCGCTGTCCACAGCCCCTCACAACGACAAATTTCCAATACAAAGTGCTCAAAAATACGTACACCCTGTAGGGTGTGAGTCACTTCTGGGTGAAACTGAATACCATAGAAATCTTTCTCAGCACAAAATATGCCGGCGATAGGGCAAGAATCCGTTGAGGCCATCACCTCAAAATCATCCGGCATGACGGATACTTTATCACCGTGACTCATCCACACATCGAGCAACGCGCCTTTGTCATGATCCACATGGTCCACTACATCGTGTAACAACCGGCTATTACCATGTACCTTGACCTGGGCATAACCAAACTCATGTAGGTTGGAACCTTCTACCTTGCCACCCAACTGCTCAGCCATCGTTTGCATGCCGTAACAGATACCGAGTACCGGCACGCCTAACTCAAAGACTACTTGAGGTGCTCTAGGTGATTCACCCTCGGTCACTGACTCCGGCCCGCCGGCCAGAATAATACCCTTTGGGTTGTATTCACGGATTTCTGCCTCGGACATGTCAAAGGCTCTTATTTCCGAATAGACACCCACTTCTCTCACCCGCCGAGCAATGAGTTGCGTGTACTGGGAACCGAAGTCAAGAATAAGGATTTTTTGCGAATGGATATCAGTAGTCATAACTAGCCATTTGTAATCTAAAGGGGCTGCGAAGTGCAGCCCCTGTTAAACATATAGTGTCCAGCACCTTCACCTGAAAGTTACCGGCGTGGGTAATTGGGCGACTCTTTGGTAATAGACACGTCGTGTACATGGCTCTCGCCCATACCCGCTGAAGTGACCCGTACAAAATTTGGTTTGGTACGAAGGGTGTCAATAGTGTTACTACCCGTGTAACCCATCGAAGAGCAAACGCCGCCCATCATCTGGTGGATAATGGCTGATACGGATCCTTTATAAGGCACACGTCCTTCAACACCTTCCGGAACCAGTTTTTCAGCGCCCTCACTGGCATCCTGAAAGTAACGGTCACTGGATCCCATGGTTTGCGACATGGCTCCCATAGACCCCATACCACGATAGGACTTGTAGGTTCGCCCTTGGTAGAGCTCAATTTCACCGGGAGCCTCTTCCGTACCGGCAAACATGGAGCCCATCATGACCGAATGTGCGCCGGCAGCTAATGCTTTCGCGATATCACCAGAGTAGCGGATACCGCCATCAGCAATAACCGTAACATCATGATCCGCCAGTGCTTCGGCCACATTAGCGATAGCAGAAATTTGTGGTACGCCAACCCCCGTAACAATTCGGGTCGTACAAATGGAGCCTGGGCCAATACCGACCTTAACACCATCAGCGCCCGCCTCGACCAATGCTAATGCCGCTTCGGCTGTGGCAATATTGCCTCCAACCACATCGATTTGAGGGTACTGAGACTTAATCTGGCGAACGCGATTAATCACATTAAGTGAGTGGCCATGTGCCGTGTCAACCACCAACATGTCTACACCGGCTTTTACTAAAGCTGCAACCCTGTCATCGGTGTCCGGACTGGTGCCTACTGAAGCACCCACCCGCAGACGACCCTGATCATCTTTACAAGCATTAGGGTATTTTTCGGCCTTATCGATATCTTTAACCGTAATCAGTCCACGTAACTCAAACTGATCATTGACCACCAGTACTTTTTCAATACGGTTTTTGTGCAATAGCACTTTTACGTCATCGGCATTGGCGCCTTCTGCTACTGTCACCAACCGCTTTTTTGGGGTCATGATGGCAGAGACAGGCAACTCAAGACTGGGTTCAAAGCGCACATCGCGACGAGTCACAATACCCACCAACTCACCATTATCGAGCACGGGTACACCGGAGATATTATGTTCTCGAGTGAGCGCCAACAATGCTTTAACCGGGGCTTCGGCATTGATTGTAATAGGGTCTTTGACGACACCACTTTCGTATTTTTTGACGGCTCGAACTTCCAAAGCCTGCTTCTCGATGGTCATGCTTTTGTGGATAATACCGATACCACCTTCCTGAGCCAGCGCGATAGCGAGCCGAGCTTCGGTAACAGTATCCATGGCAGCAGAAACAAGCGGGATATTAAGCGTGATATTTCGCGTCAAACGGGTTTTAAGAGACACATCTTTTGCAGTGACCTCTGAGTATCCGGGCACCAGCAAAACATCATCAAAGGTGAGAGCTTCTTGAGCGATTCGTAACATCTGAACGGCTTACCTCATCAAAGAGTGGGTTTTCTACCTCTTTCGCTCAATGCTTTCATTCACTGATTGAAATGCAAATCGAATAAGAGGTTCTTAAAGTAAGCGCGGCATTATATGCCGATATAGCCTCAAAAAACACTATTTTTCACTGACTTGCGGTGGATAACGAAGCCACAGTGCGCCTTATGTTTACGTTGACTAAGCACGCCAGTAATGGAAAATGACGCAATGGAATCCCAACCCACCACACTCACGGTCTCACAACTTAATAGACGAGCCCGAAATCTGCTGGAAACCCACATACCGCTGGTCTGGGTAGAAGGTGAAATATCCAACTTTTCCCGACCAGGTTCAGGTCACTGGTACCTCACACTAAAGGATGAGCAAGCACAGGTCCGCTGTGCCATGTTTCGCAATCGCAATAACCTAATTCGATTTCGACCAGAGAACGGCACTCATGTACTGGTGCGTTGCCGCGTCAGCCTTTACGAAGGTCGCGGTGACTTTCAGCTGATTATCGAACATATGGAAGAAGCGGGTTACGGCGCCTTACAACGTCAATTTGATGAATTAAAACTCCAGCTATCAAAAGAAGGGCTTTTTCTTGATGCTAACAAGCAACCACTGCCCTCCCTGCCTCGCCAGATTGGCGTTATAACATCTCCTACAGGGGCCGCTATTCGAGATATTTTATCGGTACTGAAGCGACGCTTCCCTGCCATTCCAGTAACGGTTTACCCGAGTATCGTACAAGGCGCCAATGCTGCAGCCCAGCTCGCCGACACTATTGCTCTGGCCAATGAAGATGCCCGGTGTGACGTCTTAATCGTGGGGCGCGGAGGCGGCTCGCTGGAAGACCTATGGGCATTCAATGAAGAGGTGCTGGTAAGAGCTATCTATGCCAGCAATATCCCTATTATTAGTGCCGTAGGCCATGAAGCGGACGTCACTATTGCTGACTTTACAGCAGACTATCGTGCACCAACCCCTTCCGCTGCGGCAGAAGTTATCAGCCCAGACCGGGACGAGTTCCTAGCCACCTTTCGAGGGTTTGAGCAGCTCTTGCTCGAGACCGCACAAAGACGCCTTCAGTCCTCCAGTCAACGAGTAGATAACCTACGGCGTCAATTACGCCATCCGGGTGAACGCTTGCACCACTGGAGACAACAATTGCAGAACCTACAGTTGAGGTTAAAACAGTCAACAG
This sequence comes from Porticoccus sp., assembly GCA_018066715.1. Taxonomy (GTDB): domain Bacteria; phylum Pseudomonadota; class Gammaproteobacteria; order Pseudomonadales; family Porticoccaceae; genus Porticoccus. The sequence goes on from JAGPWA010000048.1 coordinate 19,746, forward strand.
TCGGCAACCTGACTCAACAACAGTCTCGACTACAAAACCTGCGGGGCAAGCTTAACCAAGTCCATCCCAGTCAGCAGTTTGATCAATTTAACCTCCAGCTAGAGGCATTACATCAGCGTCTTCACAGAGGCATGGAAAAGGTCATGGAGCAAAAGAACCACCGCTGGAAAAATTCAGCGCAACTATTGCATACCGTGAGCCCACTCAACACCCTCCAGCGGGGTTATGCTATTGTCATGGATCGACAGCAACATATCGTACGTCAGACCTTAGACGCCACAGCAGGAGACCAGATTTCGGCCAAACTCATCGATGGCTCACTGTTGTGTACTGTGGACAAAATTATTCCGGAAAAATCATGATCAAACATCACACCTTATTCAGCTTAGTGTTCTGCATCACATCCTTCTTATCAGCTCAGCCGCTCATGGCCGCCGATAAAACTGAGGCCCCAATAACTCAGGAGGAAAAATCAGAACCAACTCCTACCCCTACCGAGTGGAATCTTGGTGACCTCTACCCTGATATTGCCAGCTGGGACAAGGCCCGTGACGAGATGGCCACTCGCATCACGACGCTGGATAATTGCAAAGGCCAACTAGGTAAGAGTGCAGAGAAGCTCGGCGAGTGTCTCACCAATATCACCAATACTTATAAAGATTTATTACACCTTTATGTCTATGCCTTTTTAGCCAAGGATACAGACCTTGGGAATTCTGAATTTCGTGAACGCGCCTCTATCACCCAGACCCTAGCAACCCAATTCGATGAAGCCGTTAGTTATGTTAATCCAGAGCTGGTGGCCATAGGGGAAAAGCAACTCAACCACTTTATCTCCAGCTCTGATGCCCTTGCCGACCATGATTTCTACATCCGTAATACCCTGCGGCAGGCAAAGCACATTCTCAGCCCTGATGAAGAACGTATTATCGCTGCGACCACCGATGCTCTGGGCACAGCGTCCAGTGCCTATGAAGTCCTGACTAATGCAGAAATGCCTTGGCCAGAAGTCACCCTGTCTAATGGTGAAAAAGTCACCCTGAATGCCCCCGGATACACAAAAGCCCGAACGCTTGAAAATCGTGAAGACCGCAAGCTCGTCTTTAACAAGTTCTGGGAAACCTATCAGAACTATCGTCAAACCCTGGCAATCACGCTGGAGGGGCAAGTTAAAAATAATGTGCTGATGGCCAAGCTCCGTGGCTTTGACTCCGCCCTTAAGCGTGCATTATCAGAAGATAATATTCCCGAAGATGTCTACCGAGCCCTGATAAGTACGGTCAATAACAATCTGGGGAGCCTCCACCGTTTAATCAGCCTGCGTCAGCGCATGCTCAATATTGATGAAACTCACTACTACGATGTTTACCCTTCGGTGATCTCCCTTGACCAAGAATATAGCCTTGAAGAAACCAAGGCGCTGACCATCTTGGCACTCAAACCACTCGGGGAGGATTACATCAAGACCTTTACCCATGCGACAAGCCAAGACTGGATGCATGTCTATCCCAGCCCAGGTAAACGCAGTGGTGCCTATGTGATGGGAGCAGCCTATGACACACACCCTTACATGCTCCTGAATTTTGACAATACACTTGAATCTGTCAGCACCTATACACACGAGTGGGGCCACGCCATGCACTCACTAATGGCCAATCAAAACCAGCCATTCACCAAAGCTGATTACGCTACTTTTACTGCAGAAATTACCTCTACCGCCAATGAAGTGTTGCTGTTTGATTACCTCCGTAAAAATGCGGAAAATGACAAAGAACGGCTCTACTACCTGTTCAAAGAACTCGCCCAATTGAGAGGAACATTTTTCCGTCAAGCCCAATTTGCCGAATTCGAGCTAGCCATCCACGAGCTTGTAGAAAGTGGTGGCGCTCTATCTGGAGACAAGCTCAACGTCATGTATGGCGATATCCTCAAGCGATATTACGGCCATGAACAAGGTGTGATGAATATTGACGATACCTTTGCCGTTGAGTGGGCCTATATCCCCCACTTCTATCGCAACTTTTACGTCTACCAATACGCCACCTCTATTTCAGCGGCGTATTTCCTGACAGACCGAATTCTCAGCGATGGCGAAGAGGCACAGCAACAGTTCCTCAATATTCTTCGAGCGGGTGGCTCTGATTATCCCTACAAGATTCTACTGGATGCTGGTGTTGATATGGCTTCGCCAGATGTCTACCAAGCAGTCATTCATCGAATGGAAGCTCTTATGGATGAGGTGGAAGCCATACTCGACAAACAGGGATAACGTCTCTCCTCCCTACTCACTTTCAACAACTCAAGATATGGCGCCATAGTGACAACATAGTGGCGCCATAATTATATAGATACCCCAGTCAACCAAACCGCTCCCCACACGTTAATACCTGTGAACCTATTTAAAATATTCAAAAAGGACATCACATGAAAATACTTCTTATCCTCATTACCACATTGGGTATCGCCACCGCCGCCTGGGCAGGCCAAATGCATGGAGGAAAACCTCCATTTGGGAAAATGATGTTTGAAAAAATGGACACTAACAAAGACGGTGTTATCACCACTGAGGAGCACGAAGCCAGTATTCAACAAATGATAGAAAAACGTAGCGAGCACTTCACCAAAATGGATACTGATGGTGACGGCAGTGTCACCAAAGAAGAAGCAAAGGCTGCCCGTGAATCAAAGCGTGAAAGCATGGGCAAAGGTATGGGTGGTGACATGGAAGAAAAACGCAGGAAATGTATGGGTGACAAAGACAAGTAGCCCTAAAAAAAATACTTAAATACAAAAATCCGTACCTTCTTTTTGATGTACGGGTTTTTTATCGCATTAAACATTTAAAGAACAGAAAAACTCTATCATTAAATGATTAAACAATGCTCAAAACACGAGAAGGCGTAAGGGGTGGCTATAGTAAGAAAACTGGTGGCTTCCCCTGCCAGCCACACCTCGGCACATGATATAACCACTACCGTTGCTCCCTTCCGGGCCTGGCGG
>JAGPWA010000070.1 GCA_018066715.1 Porticoccus sp.
ATGTCTAATCTACTAGACTCAATTAAAATTCCATTATCTGTAACATAAGGTGTAGCAATTTCAGCTAGTAGATTAGACATATCCACCATAGTGTCTTCCATGGACTGCCTCACACCTGGCCGCAGTTCTGTCATGAAAGTATTCAGCAGAATATAGCCACCTATTCCAATAAGCAGAAAATAGCCTAGAAAAAAACGAAGGCTAATACTCATGCCGAACCACTATACTGTAGCCCAAGCCTCGGTGAGTCTTGATAGGATCATTGCTGGAATCAACAACACGTAATTTTGACCGCAAAGATTTAATATGGGTATCTATTGACCTGTCCAAACTAGCCGCAGGCGAAGACCAAATCTCTTCCATTAACTGATCCCTGGAATAAACCCTTTCTGGCTGACTAATAAATTTTCTCAAGAGTAGATATTCGTAACGTGTTAATTCCAATGCCTGCTCTAGATAATAAATTTTTGCTTTATCCTCAATTATTTTAAATAGACCATCCTCCTTTTCATCACGGCTACCTGACTTCTTTGTGCGCTTTAGAATCACCTTGACACGAGCAACCAGTTCACGAGGACTAAATGGTTTAGACACATAATCATCACCACCAATTTCCAGGCCAACTATCCGATCAACCTCCTCATTTCTAGCCGTAAGGAAAATTATGGGGATATCTGAAAAAATACGCACTTTTTTACAGACTTCGAATCCGCTCATATCTGGCAAACCAACATCCAATATCAACAAATCAAAGTCCTGCTTTGCCAAAACATCTAAACCGCTCGCACCCAAGCCAACCCAGTGAGCCTCAAAACCCTCCGTTTTCAAGGCATAGACAATGTTATCGACAATACCTGATTCATCTTCAACAATAAGTATCTTAATCATAGTGCTCTGGGATATTCGCTAAACGGCTATCGTCGCAGAAGTATATAACACGAAGCAAGTTATGATTTAACGTTGCCTGAGTCCAGATAATAACTGCAACGCTTGAAATGATAAATTAAAAGGTGACGGAGGGATTATTTTTTGATCAGTTTTGGTTGGTTAATTTTTTAATCCCTCCGTCATCTTTAGTGGTTAAGGCAACAAACAAGCGGTAGCACTGCCACCTTGAGTAGCACTGCCACCTTGAGTAGCACTACCAGTGCAACGCCGAGCTTTACCGCACCATTGGTGATTGCTGATGAACAGCTCACCTTCCAGCTAACGGTCACTGATGATCAAGGTGCCACAGATAGCGATAGTGTGAACGTGACGGTTCAAGATATTGCTGGCCCAGATACGACACCTCCAATCACCTTTAGTGACCTTTATTTATAGGAATAAATATAAATTGTTAAAGTCATCATAGGTCGATGACTTTTTACTGCGCCTTAACAAATTCTTTAAATTAAAGGGGTTGACCATAAGCCGATATCTGTCAGCAGGTTGTCCCTTTTATTCTGGTTTTTTTCGTAATTACTGCTATCGTTAAAACTGTTCTAGCACACTCATGACCTGTCGTGGTGTTGCTACCTATTTCAAGGAAGTGCCCGCTGGAGAAGGATGGCCTTAAATGCAGGAAGTTAGTAAATCCAATGAAGGATTGGCGCTATTCTTAGACAGATTGTTTGAGAATGAAGGGGCGGAGGGTGTGGTGAGTAGTATGTCCTTCCTTTTCGGGGCATTTGCGGTGACGGTTGACGGGGTAGTCATTGGCGCTAGTGATACTTTTTTAAACTTAGTGGGTTACAGTCGTTCAGAGCTTTATGGCATGAGTGCCGTTGAGTTGGTGGCGCCATCAGCTCGTCGTAAGTTAGAAAAACGATTTTCACAGGATTTTATAGGACATTATGAATTACCGCTCCTAACCAAAGAATCTAAGATAATACATACGCTGGTCAGACCAAGAATATTTTTCTCGGGCGGGAGGAAGTATAGATTAGCTCAATTCATTGATAATACGGCTACCCTCAGCCTTGCACGATCTCAGCTAGAAAACTTTATGAATGTATCAACGGCTCTGATGCATGCTTTTGAGTATCGCGATCCTTACACTCAAGGTCACATGTCACGCGTTGAAAAAATTGCTGTAAAAATCTCTCGTTTATTAAAGTTAGACGAACAATCAATTGGTAATATCTCCCTCGGTGCATGTTTACATGATGTTGGGAAAATTTCAGTACCAATTGAAATTCTGACGAAGCCAAGTAGGCTAGAAGATCATGAATGGGCATTTATAAAAAAACACCCAGAAGCGGGGTATAAAATTTTAACCGGAACCCATTTTGTTAAAGAGATCGAGGATATCGTTCTTTTGCATCATGAAAATCAAGATGGATCTGGGTATCCCCATGGCCTTAAGGGAGAAGAAATACCCCTAGGGGCCGCCATAGTTTCTGTTGCTGATGGCCTAGATGCGATAGCTGGCACTCGACCTTATCGTAAAGCCTCTAGTTTTATCGAGGCAATAAAGATTATGGAGGGGGAAGCTAACAAATACCGTAAAGAGGTCTTGGTTGCAGCTCGTCAGTTAGTGGAGAGCGGGCAGTTGAGTGGCCCTGAGTTTGGGGTGATGTCCTCGTTGATATGACGTTAAGTCTCGACGCCTTACTTGCCCTTAACCCCCAATCTCAGGAATTTCTTCTTCTTTTGCTCTAGGGCAGGGCCGTCCGCCAGAGCGTCTTACTGGGCAGGCTTTCTGTGCCGGTTTTCTTTCTTCAATCAGTGATTCAATGGCTTCCTGTGGTGTGCTCTGAATATTTTTTTGGCAGTAATCATCCATCCATGTAGCAAGATCGTTTCCTTTTGCGTTGCCCATCACGCCCTTGGGGTGTTTACCGGTATATTCATATTGGTCGAAGGCAGCCACAAAACCTTGAAGCCAATAGATGGTTGGTTCGGCGGTGTTTTGCTGACGAGCTTCAATCCATTCGTTACAGTTTTCTGCAAGGTTGAATGGGGTGGCCGTTGTCTGGGCATCAGCTGGGTTAGGAGCTGGGTTGGGAACTGGGTTGGGAACTATAGGAGCGGCGACCAATAGTACCGGTGTAAGTAATACCATTAGGCACAGGAAATGTTTCAATGGTTACTCCTCAAGAGCTTCTCTGGCGGCCTTTACTGCGGCTCTCACCTGATTCGGCGCAGTGCCACCAATATGATCTCTGGCAGCTACTGAGCCTTCTAGGGTAAGCACATCAAACACGTCACCCTCAATGACATCAGAAAGTTGCTGAAGTTCTTCCAGTGTCATTTCAGACAGGTCTTTGTTTTCAGCTAATCCATACGCCACAGATTTACCGACGATTTCATGTGAGTCACGGAAGGGAATCCCTTTGCGAACCAGGTAGTCTGCAAGGTCGGTGGCGGTGGAGAAACCACGGCGGGCCGCTTCATACATGCTGTCTTTTTTGGATTGTATGGCGGGGATCATATCGGCAAAGGCGCGGAGGCAATCTTTCACCGTATCCACAGCATCAAACAGGGGTTCTTTATCTTCTTGGTTGTCTTTGTTATAGGCCAGTGGTTGGGACTTCATCAGTGTCAGCAGGGCGATGAGGTGTCCATTAACCCGGCCTGTTTTACCACGTACCAGTTCTGGTACATCGGGATTTTTTTTCTGCGGCATGATGGATGAGCCGGTACAGAAGCGGTCTGGCATTTCGATAAAGTTAAATTGTGCCGAGCTCCAGAGTATGAGTTCTTCGGATGCTCTGGACATGTGAGTGAGTAGAATGCTGGCAAAGGCGCAAAATTCGATAGCGAAGTCACGATCACTCACGGAGTCGAGGGAGTTGCGGGTTGGCGCGTCAAAGCCCAATAGTTCTGCGGTCATTTGCCGATCAATGGGGTAGGTGGTACCTGCCAGCGCAGCGGCCCCTAGCGGCGATTGATTCAGTCGGTTACGGCAGTCCACAAGACGGCTGTGGTCTCTCACCAGCATCTCAAACCAGGCCAGTAAATGATGGCCAAAGGTAACTGGTTGTGCTGTTTGTAGGTGGGTGAAGCCCGGCATGATGGTATCGGCTTCTCGCTCGGCCAAGCCCAAAATACCTTGCTGTAGCCGGATGAGTTCGGTGCTGATGGCGTCAATTTCATCTCGTAGCCACAGGCGAATATCAGTGGCTACTTGATCATTGCGTGAGCGCCCGGTGTGTAATTTTTTACCCGTGATACCAATTTTAGCGGTGAGTGCTGCTTCCACATTCATGTGGACATCTTCTAGCGCAACAGACCACTCAAAGGTACCGTCTTCAATTTCGGTGAGTATTTCACTCAGCCCGACTTGAATGCTGTGCAGTTCATCCTCGGTGAGAATGCCTATCTTGGCCAACATGGTGGCATGGGCGATGGAGCCTTGAATGTCATGGCGGGCTAGCCGTTGGTCAAAATTGACGGAGGCCGTAAACCTGGCAACGAATGCATCGGTTGGTTCACTGAAGCGGCCGCCCCAGGCTTGGTTGGTGTCTTTTGGGTCACTCATGGGTAAACTAGCTCTTTTTATCGGTGTGCTGACGATACATTAGGATCGCCAGCGTGATGGATAGGGCGGGATTATAACAAAGCGTGAAGCTCCGCGTATGCATAAGGATGAGTTGGGGATTATAGGGGATGGTTTTTAATTGGACGTTCGGTAAACCAAAACGAGCACACTTGTTTGACAATGAGGGTGATTCTTTTCTGCCAGACCTTTGTCGGGGACAAGGTCTGCTGGCAGTGGTTGTTATTTCTGAATTGTTGGCATTGCTGATTACAGTGGCTGATAGCGGGCTGCAACATTTTGACTGGGTGAAGCTGGCCAAAGTATCTCTGTTGTCGTTGTGGATTGCACTGCTCAGTGCCGTTGTATTGTGTTTTGCCAACCGGTTGCTCTCAGGTATTCATCATGTGGGTGCAGCGTTTCTTTCTTTCTTCCTGATATTGCTGGTGACGTTGTTTTGCGGTGCGACTTCTGAAGCGGTGATGTGGTGGTATTCGGCGCCCTTGGTTAATCGCGAATATAACATTTGGAATGTCTTCGAGTATTTACTGTTAGCCGCAATTCCAGCGGGTATTCTGTTGCGCTATCTCTATTTACAGCAACAACTGAGAGTGCGCCAGCGAGCGGAACTTGAAGCTCGTATTCAGGCATTGCAGTCACGTATTCGGCCTCATTTTTTGTTTAACAGTATGAATATGATTGCCAGTTTGATTGGCTCTGATCCAGAGAAAGCGGAGCGGGTGGTGGAGGACATGTCCGACCTTTTCCGCTATGCGCTGACTGATTCACAAACACTGGTACCTCTGCGTGAGGAGTTATCTTTATGCCGTCGTTATATGTCGCTAGAAAAACTGCGCTTGGGTGATCGACTGTCAGCCAAGTGGGAAATTGGTGACTATGGTGAGGGAGTACATATCCCCTGTTTGACACTACAGCCAGTTCTGGAGAATGCGATTTATCACGGTATTCAATTGTTGCAGGAAGGTGGTGAGATATTCATTTCGGTGAAGAGGGTGAATGACCGGATAGAAATTGTGGTCTCCAATCCTTTACACCGAGCGTTGCAACAGCATAAGGGTAATAAGATGGCGTTGAATAATGTTCGTCAGCGGCTGACGGCTCATTTTGGACCGAGTGCAAAGGTCACTGCGGAGCCCAGTGAAAGTTGTTATATTACCCGAATTAGCTACCCCATAGGATGGTAGGGTTAGGCAATGAAAGTACTGATTGTTGATGATGAGCCTTTAGCGCGAGACCGACTGAAGAGAATGTTGTCAGGCATAGGCGAGTGCCGAGTGGTTGGTGAGGCCTGCAATGGTGAGCAAGCGCTTAGCATGGCTGAAGAGCTGAGCCCGGATCTGGTGTTTATGGATGTGCGAATGCCAGGAATGGATGGTCTGGCTGCGGCCCAGTATCTTGCCCATCTTGAACCACCTCCAGCAGTAATTTTTTGTACGGCTTATGACGATTATGCCGTGGAGGCTTTTTCTTCACAGGCTATTGGGTATCTATTGAAGCCTGTAAAGCAGGTGGACTTGGAGCATGCTGTTTCGCGCACCAAGCGTATCAATAAAGCTCAGTTGACCGAACTACAAGAATCCCCCATTTTTCATACGGATGGTCGAAGTCATATTGCGACCAAGAATCGTCGTGGTATTGATTTGGTTTCCATCGCAGATATTCGCCTTTTTCAGGCCGATCATAAATATGTGACTGCCTTCCATTCAGAGGGCGAGGCGCTATTGGATGAAGCGCTGAAAGATTTGGAAACTGAATTTGATGGCCGTTTCGTGAGGGTTCACCGCAACGCATTAGTTTCTATACCTCATATTGAAGGGTTGGAGCGCAATGTGGATGGCCAGTTTTTTGTTCGTCTACAGGGACTGGATATTCGTCCGCAGGTTAGTCGGCGTCATGTGTCGCCACTGCGCAAGTTACTGGAACAAATCTAGTCGCTTGATAATCCATTAACACTTCAGTCCCATATTTTTTGATCTACAACACTGCTCAGTCAGCATGGGTGTCATAGCATCAATCTGCTATGATTCTTCCTTTATAACGTTGGCAATTATCTTTCATGACTACTCCTTCACTTCGTATTGCAACCCGTAAAAGTCCGCTGGCCCTTTGGCAGGCAGAATATGTCAAAGCACGTCTTCAACAGCTTCATCCAGAATTAACCGTAGAGCTGGTTGGTTTTACCACGAGGGGTGACAAAATTCTTGATACTCCGTTGGCTAAGGTTGGTGGTAAGGGATTGTTCGTCAAGGAGCTGGAAGTGGCTTTATTGGAAGGGCATGCCGATATTGCCGTGCATTCCATGAAGGATGTGCCTATGGAGTTTCCAGAAGGGCTTGGACTCACGGTAATTTGTGAACGAGAAGATCCTACCGATGCTTTTGTCTCTAATCACTTTGAGCGATTGGAAGATTTGCCGGCAGGAAGCCGTGTTGGTACATCAAGTCTGCGCAGGCAAACCCAGCTTAGAGAGCGGTTCCCATCGCTTAAAATTCTTGAACTACGGGGCAATGTGAATACCCGGTTGGCCAAACTCGACAATGGAGAATACGACGCCATTATTCTTGCGACTGCCGGTTTGGTCAGGCTAGAAATGGTGGATCGTATTCGTCAGAGAGTGGTTCCGGAGCAATCTTTGCCCGCGGGAGGGCAAGGTGCTGTAGGTATTGAATGTCGAATGGATGATGCGTGGGTGAGGTCACTTTTGGAGCCTTTGCACCATCTATCCACTGCACAGTGTGTCCTTGCAGAGAGGGCAATGAACCGTCATTTGCAGGGTGGTTGCCAAGTACCCATTGCCTGCTATGCCACTCATCAGGGCGAGGGAAAAATCTGGCTGAGAGGTCTTGTGGGTTCTCCCGATGGCAAACAGGTGATTCGGGATGATTTGTTGGGTGATGTCAGCAACCCAGAGGCTTTGGGTGTCGAGCTAGCTAAGAAACTGTTAGAGCAGGGTGCCGGTGAAATTCTTAGAGATGTCTACGGAGATAGTTGATTTGTGACGGCACTGAAAGGGTTGCGTGCTTTACAGGTGCGCCCAGAGCAGAGTGATGACCTTTTCGCTCGCCAGTTAATGGAGGCAGGAGCAACGCTATATTGCTGCCCTGTGATGCTTATTAAACCCTTTGCAGAGACACCTGAAGAAAATCAGATTAAATCCCAAATTCTTAATTTTGATCAGTACCAGATAGCTATTTTTATTAGCAAGACAGCGGCTCGTTTGGGTACAGAGTGGTTGGCGCGTTATTGGACTGCACTGCCTGAGAGTTTGCCGCAAAATCTTCGCTATTACGCGGTGGGTAAAAGCACTGCTGCCTTGCTGAGAGAGCAGGGGATAGAAGCGGAGTTGCCGAAACAAGCGTTTAATAGTGAAGGGCTACTTGCGCTGTCATCCCTGCATAGTGTGACCGGTGAAAAAGCGCTGATTTTTTCAGGGGAGGGTGGTCGAACCCTCTTGGCTGATACCCTGAGCCAGCGCGGTGCCAGTGTCAGTGAATGTGAGCTCTATCGTCGTGAGCCAACAGCCGAGTTTGCAGACCAAATTATTAATTTTCTAGCTGTGAGGGGGGTTGATTTGGTGATAGCCCATAGCGGTGAACTGTTGAAAAACCTATTGGCTGTTGTACCGGAACGTCAGCTACCTACTTTGATGAATTTACCTCTATTAGTGCCCAGTGAAAGAGTGGCTGAGATTGCTCGGAATACAGGATTTCAGGCCGTCATTTGTGCTGGGTCAGCATTGCCTGAGGACATGGTTTCAGCCCTGCGAGGGTGGTACAGTAGTTCACGTTAACGCGGGAAAATAAGTAGTTTACTAGGGATCCCTCATACAAGGGCCCCCAATTTAGGGGCATTGCTTAGGGACGTTGTTGAGAGGCATTAGTCGCCAGCTGCAGGAATTGAGTCAGTGAATAACGATACAAGTAGTGGCAATAATAGTACCGGCGATAGCCCGGAAGATAAAAAAAGCACTGAGGATGAAATGAAGGCGTCTTCTTCAGCGCCCTCGCACAAGGATGAGTCTCAGCCCGAAGCTGTCGCTAACCCGAGTCAAGCCTCAACATCAGAATCTAAAGCACCCATAAAGAAAAATTCTCCATCCTCAGAGAAACCAGTGACTCAGAAAAAGTCATTGGCCAAGAAGAAATCACCGGGTGGTCGTCCGGTTTTGAGGTCGTTGATGGTGCTATTTTTGTTGCTGGCTATTTCTGGCTTGGGCGTGGCAGGTTGGTGGTTCTATCAGTTCCAACATCAGTTGCAACAGAAGGCGCCGCTTGTTCAGGAAAATCTGGCAAGTCAGCAGGCAGATATTCAGCGCCTTGAGGAGCAGTTGGCGGAGGAGCGACGTGAGCGACAGAATCAGCAGGCTGCATTGAGTCGGACCGCCTCTGAGTTGCAGTTAAACATTAATAGCCATGCTCGGCGTTTGCGCGAGCTTTCCACCACTTCTCGAACAGACTGGTTGTTGGCCGAGGCTGAATATCTGATTCGCCTTGCTAACCAGCGCCTGATCACCGAACGAAATACAAAAAATGCTATAGCACTGCTGATCACTGCGGATGAAATTCTGAGAGATCTGGATGAAGTGGATCTATTGGCGGTTCGAGGGGCACTTGCAAAAAGTATCACCGCATTGCGGATGGCACCGAGCGTGGATAGGGAAGGGTTGTATCTGCAGCTAAATGCGCTATCTGAACAGCTTGTACAGTTGCCCCTGATTGCCCCTGAGTTGTTGGAGGGCGACAGAGTAACAGTTGAGGCTGACAGTGTTATTGATGATAGCTGGCGGGGCCAGTTATTGAGGAGTTTCTACCAAGCTGTAGAGGGTGTTAGTGAGCTGATACGGGTAAGGCGCAGGAATGCGCCACTTGAGCCATTGTTATCTCCTGAGGAAGATCAGTTCCTTCGTCATAATCTTGGAATGATGCTGGAACAGGCGCAGTTGGCTTTGCTTCGGGAAGAGCAGGCGGTCTATCAGGCCAGCTTGGCTAAGGCTAAAAAATGGTTAGGTGATTACTTTGAGCTGAACGAAGGGGCCAGCCAACTGGTTGAGCAGTTGTCGCAACTGGAGCAACAAAAGGTTGTTCAACAGTTACCCGATATTTCAGGTGGGCTTGAGGCACTGAGAGACTATATAGATATCAGACATAGGCGTCACACCGTTGACGGAATGGAAGAGTCCAGTGGAGAGCAGCAGTGAGAATGTTGCTATTGATCGTTGCCTTGATCACTTTTGTCGGTGGTTTTGTGGCTTGGCAGATGCTGGAAAGTAGTGGCTATGTCCTGATTGCCTTTGGCAATTACACGATTGATATGAGTCTTTGGACGCTAGTGTTGTTGGTGTTGGTGTTGTGGGTTCTCGTACGATTATTGAAATATCTGTTACGAATTATAATTGAGCCAGGGCAGAAATTTTTTAGAAATCGTGTTTCTGTACGGGATCAGCGGTACCGTAAGCGCACAGCCAAAGGGCTGTTGCAGTTTATTGAAGGCCGCTGGAGTCAAGCACGCAATAGCCTCAAGCGAGCAGCAAAACATTCAGATATGCCCTTGGTCAATTATCTGGCGGCTGCCAACGCGGCTTACGAATTGGGTGACAAAGAAGATGCTAATCGCTTGTTGGTAAAGGCAGAGCAGGTTGCACCGGGTGGTGAATTGGCTATTGGTCTGGCTCAGACAAAAATGTATTTGCAGGATGAACGTTACGAGGAAGCGCTCGCTATATTGCAGCGGCTTCATCAAAGTGTGCCGGATCACCCGCTGGTGTTACGTCTACTGGAGCGTGCACATCGTGGTTTGAAAGATTGGCGAAGCCTTGAAAAGCTGTTGCCAGACTTAAGGCGCTTCAAGGTGTACGACAAGCCGAAGCTGTTAAGCATTGAAGCTGAGGTTTATTCTTCATTGATGGTAGTGCTTGCAGCTCAAGCCAAGCGCAGTGGTAAAGCAGAAGACACTGAAGCACTCGTTCAATTATGGCAAGAGATGCCTAGGGGTATTAGGGAGGATAAACAGGTCCTTCTATCGTATATTTCTAGCTTGCATCAGTTGGGTGAGTCGAACCTGGCGGAAAGCCTGTTACGCAAGGTGTTGAAATCCCATTGGGATGATGCCTTGGTGAGGCTGTATGGCATTGTGGGTGGAGATGACCCACAGAAACAATTGATCATTGCAGAAGCTTGGCTTCGTGAACGCCCTAATGATCCGGAGCTGATGCTAGCACTAGGACGCCTGAGCCAGCGTAATCAGTTATGGGGGAAGGCGAGGGACTACCTGGAAAGCTCTCTAGCGTTGAGAGCCCAGCCTGATGCCTATGCAGAATTAGCTCGATTGATGGTACAGCTGGGTGAGCATGAAAAGAGTGCTCAGTATTACCAGCAGGGTTTAATGCTTAGCACTCATGGTTAAAAGCGAGCTCATTGAGTGAGCCATAAAAAAGGCGCCGTAAAGGCGCCTTTTTTATGGTGTGTTTACTTGCGGTGAACTCAATAATTAAAGTTGAGGGCCCGCGTTGAGAACACTTTCTGAAACATCAAATTTTTGAATATTTTCAACAAATAGTTTCGCTAATTCAGATGCCTGTTTGTCATAGGCAGCTTTGTCTTCCCAAGTTTCACGTGGATTCAAGTAGCAACTGTCCACACCAGGCACGCTGGTTGGTATTTCCAAGTTGAGCCCTGATAGATGCTCTGTGGCCACATTTTCTAAATCACCATTCTGAATAGCCGCGACAATGCCCCGTGTCACAGGAATTGGGAATCGCGACCCGGCGGCACCAGGTGCGCCAGATCCACCAGTCCAGCCAGTGTTCACCAGATAGACACGGCTACCGAAGTCCTCGATCTGTTTCATGAGCAATTCGGCATAAACATTTGCGGGGCGTGGCATAAAGGGCGCACCGAAACAGGTGGAAAAAGCCAGCTGAATACCGGCAGCGGCACCCATTTCAGTTGATCCAACACGGGCTGTGTAGCCACTGAGGAAATGATAGGCCGCGGCTTCCTTGGAGAGGATGGATACGGGTGGTAAAACACCAGAGACATCACAGGTCAGGAAGATGACATTTTTAGGTTCTCCTGCACGGTTGTGCTCAGAGCGCATTTCTACATGTTCAAGCGGATAGCTACAGCGTCCGTTTTCAGTCAGGCTGGTATCGTCATAATCTGCTGTGCGGTTATCATCAGTAGGAACGTTTTCTACAATGGCACCAAAGCGGATAGCTTCCCAGATAACAGGTTCATTTATTCGACTCAGGTTGATGGTTTTTGCATAGCAGCCACCTTCCATATTGAACACAGCACCTTTTGACCAGCCGTGTTCATCGTCACCGATCAGATAGCGTTCAGGATCGGCAGAGAGTGTCGTCTTGCCGGTGCCAGACAGGCCAAAGAATAGGCATACGTCACCGGCACCGCCAACATTGGCGGCGCAATGCATGGGCATAACGCCTTTTTCTGGTAGTAAGAAGTTTTGTACAGAGAACATGGCCTTTTTCATTTCGCCCGCATATTTCAAACCGGCGATCAGTACTTTGCGTTGAGCGAAGTTAATGATGCCTACAGCTTCACTGTTGGTGCCATCTCGCTCTGGGTCACAGACAAAGTTAGCTGCATGGATAATCTTCCAAGGTTCTTTGTTGGAGGGGTTGTATTTCTCCGGGCGAATAAACATGTTGCGGCCAAACAGGTTGTGCCAAGCGGTTTCGGTGGTCACTTTTACTGGCAGGTAGTGTTCAGGATCCTGGCCAACATGAAGGTGAGAAACATACCGGTCTTGTTCGGCCAAATGGGTTGCTACACGTTCCCACAAAGCATTAAATTTATCTTGAGCAAAGGGGCGGTTGACCGGCCCCCAGTTGATATCTTCCTGACTGCTGGGCTCTTCTACAATAAATCGGTCGGCGGGTGAGCGACCAGTGCGCTTGCCCGTAACAGAAAGAAGGGCGCCGGTGTCAGTAAGATGACCTTCGCCATTTTGTAGTGCCAGCTCTATTAGCTCGGCAGAGCACAAGTCGGTGTAAACATTCACAGCAGAATCTTCGATTTGCGTCATCAGTATTGTCCTGTCAGGGTAGCTCTGTTCGTTTTCTATGTTTAGTTTGGTTGACTTTCTATACCCAGCTGGGCAAAAAAGGGTGGCAATTATGCCAGAAAAATATCCACTAGTGGAGCATTGGTGGGTTTTCTCCAAAGAGTTCTGCTATATCTTTTTCATTGAAGCGATATTGTTGATGGCAGAATTGGCAATTAATGGAAATAATATCCTGTTCTTCCAAGATGCTATTGAGTTCTTCGTGGCCGAGAGAGAGCAGCACATGGGTAAACCGGCCCTCTGAGCAACTACAGAAAAACTGTACCGGGTCTGGTTCAAATAGCCGTAATTCATCCTGGTGAAACAAGCGGTAAAGTTGCTCTTCATGGCTGAGTGTCAGCTGCTCTTCTTTTGTGATGGTATCGGCCAGCTGGATAGCGTGATCCCACAGTTGTCGGTTTTCTTCTGGGCTCAGTTCCAGTTGATTTGGTAGGGCCTGAAGTAGCAGGCCTGCTGCTCTGGGGACGTTGTTATTCATAGGGCTACTTTGAATGTCGGCACTTAGCCAGATACGCGTGGCCAGTTGTTCTGATCGAGCAAAGTAATCCTCCAGGCATGTGGCCAGAGAGCCTGACTCGAGGGGCACCACCCCTTGATAACGCTTGCCTTGGCTGGGATCAACGGTCAGTGTCAGTGTGCCCTCTCCGATGAGGTCAGTAAGAGAGGTGTTACTGTCGTACAGTTGGTCGGGATCGAATTGGGCAATGGCTCGGAGGTTGTGATGGCGGGTACAGTCGGCCATTATCATTGATAACGGCCCAGAGCCTTGAGCTTGTAGGGTTATAACGCCATCAAACTTTAATGTGGCACTGAGCAGCCCTGCGGCGGTAAGAAATTGGCCCAGTAGCTGCTGGATTGTTTCGGGGTATTCACCATTAGCGAGCACATCCTGGTAACTTTTTTCTAGCGTCAGTATTTCACCTCGAATATCCGAGTGCTCGAAGATAAAGCGCTGAAGCTGGTCTGTGTGCGACATGGTGCTTGTTCCTGTGAACGCGGGGCGCGAAATTTAGGGTACTTTTGGAAGCTTGTCCAGCAGGCTTCGAGACTCAGAATTGTATATGAGTCTTGCTTTCTCTAGGTTTGTGGTCTCTATAAGCCTGCACTTTGGCATTATGTGCAGTGCCGCCTGATTTCTTCCGCGAGCTGATTTGCGCGCTGTTTGCGTTGTTCTTCAGTGACAATTATTTCGTTGCCATCAGAGTCTTCAAAATACACCCGACCTTTAAGTATTTGCAGGTTATATTTTGCCTGTTGGCAAACCCTTTCTGCGCTTTGATTCCGACGTTGTTGTTGTGCCTTTTGCTGCTGGTGAAAGGCTTGCTCTTCAGGGGTTTCCCCTTGAAAAACCTGTTGCAGTTTTTTGGTTTCTTCAGCACCGGAGTCACGGTTGATTGGTGACATCTTGGAAGATACTTCTTCTGAAGCGGCTGAGTCCTCCGGCGGTTGATCTGAAAAGTGAAGTTTTCCATCGCTGTCTACCCAGCGATAAATTTCGGCAAAACTTGTCGGCATTAATAAGAGCAGGCCGATAGCAATAACTAGCTTCATGATGGGTTGTCCTCCTTGAAACGGTGAATCTGACGCCGCTGTTTTTTGTTTGGGCGTTGGTCCTGATATGAAAGGGATTGATTTGATGCCTTTCGTTCGGCAGTACGTTGCTCGCGCAGGGCGATACTTTCGGTCGTCTCTGTATAAAGTACAGCTGCTTCGGTAGCGCCACGGCGTTGGTCCGAGACATCGTCAACTACAACTATTTTTTCATCCCACCCTTGACGAATTTTAATGGTTGCACCCAGGATTGCTTCCTTGCTTGGTTTGGCTCGCTGACCATCAACGTGTATTTTCCCCCCTTCGATAGCCGTTTTTGCCTGGGCGCGGGTTTTAAAAAACCGGGCTGCCCACAGCCATTTATCTAGGCGTACCTTTTGATGATCATTGCCGTGCTTAGCCATTAGGGAGAATCTCATCAAAATGGGTGATGGTCTGAAACTCATCTATTGTTCTTGGGGCTTGTTTACTGTCTGGCTGATTAATTCCAAGCAGATGCGCAATGCCAAACTGTTGTGCTGAGTGGAGCACATCTATTGAGTCATCGATAAACAAGGTTCGGCTGGGGTCAAAATGCTGTTGTTCGGCCAGAGCCTGCCAAAATAATTGTGACTCTTTAGGCTGGCCAAACTCGTGTGATGAGTAGATATGATCCAATAGTCCACCAATACCGGTGGCAGAGAGTTTTAGTTCTAAGCTGAGGGGGTGAGCATTGGTGACCAGAACGCGTTGCTTGCCGGAGGCCCCCAGTTGTTGAAGAAACTCCAGTACAAAGGGGCGTTCTTGAATGAGATGATCGATTTCTTCTTTTAACTGACGAATATTGACAGACAGTTCTTTGGACCAATATTCCAGACAGTACCAGTCTAGAGTGCCTCGTTTATCATTAAAGCGGCCATGGAGCTCCCTCGTCGCTTTGTTTGGGCAGAGGTTGTGGTGCTCGGCATAACGCTTTGGTAGGTGGGTGAGCCAAAAAAAATTGTCAAAGTGTAAATCCAGCAGGGTGCCATCCATGTCCAGCAGAACAGTGTCTATGTTATTCCAGTCAATTTTCACAGTTATAGGCAGTGCATAAGCGTTTTTCAGTGTTATCCAGTATGCCTATAAAGATCGTCATATTGAAGCGGCACCTGCCCCGAGAAAGCTCGGTGGTTCTTTCTCGAGACTGACTCTTATATAGGGTCGCTTTTTTTAGAGGTTATCTAGATGGTCTTTTTCGCTAGAACAAGTCCTCAGGACGCGCTCCTCCAGATGAGGTTTTGTTGTTGGTTGTGAATGGGTCGCTGCTGGCCATTGCAGGAACATGTTCCTTGCGGAAGATCTCAAAAATGGCATTGGCGTGTTCGGGGCCAACTCTCAAACCTGTATTTGGGTCGATTCGAACCATAACAATACCCTCTGGTTGCGGCCTGATAATGTCCTTTTTCCCCGCCAGAGCCGTTCTCATAAAGTCAATCCATATAGGGAGCGCGGCTGATCCGCCGTATTCCCCACGGCCAAGCAGTTGGTTTTCATCGAAGCCTAACCATGCGGTGGCTGCGATATGAGGGCTGTAGCCAGAGAACCAAGCATCTCTTGGGCCATTGGTTGTACCTGTTTTCCCTCCGATATCTGACCGTTCTAATACTCGGGCACGTCTGCCTGTTCCCTTTTGGATCACATCCTTAAGAATGGAGTCGATTAGATAAGCTACCCGAGGTTCAATGATTCTTGGTGCTACGGGCAGCTGTAGTTTTTCTAGTGATGGTTCAATAGGTTGCTCTTCGTCAGTCGGTAGGGCTGGAGGCGCCTGTGTTACTCCGAGTTCTGTATTAAGGTCATCCATTTGTGATAGTGCTTCTGGTGCAACTATTTCTTGTTCCAGTTGCACCGCTTCATTGTTGGTTATGTCATTATTCTCAGTGGTCGCCAAAGTCTGATCGCAGGTGTGGCAAACCGTCAAAGGGGCAGCTTGATAGACTATGTTGCCTTCTGTGTCCTCAATTCGATCAATTAGGTAGGGTTCAACCCGATAGCCGCCATTGGCGAGAATGGCATAACCGGTGGCAATTTTCAGGGGGGTGACAGCATGACTGCCTAGCGCAAGGGATAGATCTCGGGGTAAAACAGACCCGTCGAAACCAAAGCGCTGCAAGCCGTCAATCGCTTGATTGATGCCAAGGCTGCGCAGTATCCGTATTGAGATTAGGTTGCGAGACCGGTAAAGCGCCTCTCGGAAACGGGTTGGACCATAGAATTTGCCACCATCATTTTCTGGCCGCCAAGTATTTTCTAGCAATTTGTCATCAAAGACGACGGGAGCATCGTTGATAATACTTGCTGTGGTGAAACCATTTTCTAACGCAGTGGTGTAAATAAAGGGTTTGAAGTTTGAACCAGGTTGCCGTTCTGCTTGGGTAATGCGGTTAAAGTTACTTTGGTAAAAGTCGAAGCCACCTACTAGGGCCTGGATGCCACCATTTTGTGGGTTGAGTGCCACAATAGCTGCTTGAGCCTTGGGTAGTTGGCCCAATTGCCAGTTATCATCAAGCTGTCGTACCCTGATGAGGTCGCCTACGGTAAATAGCTCTTCAGCAGATTGAATGGCTGCTGAGCGACTATTGGGGCTATTAAACCGACGCAGCCCTTTAAGCCCGTTTTCCCATGTTATTTCTAACGAGTCCCCGGATGCGAGCTGAATGCTAAGGGATTGTGTATTGACCTGAGCGACAATTGCTGGGATAAGATTGCCGTAGGCAGGGACTTCCCCCAGTACTGATGACCAGCTGTCTTTTTCTAAAATCTGATTTTCGGGGCCACGGTACCCATGGCGACTGTCATAAGCAATTAAGCCGCTCTGAACAGCATTTTTGGCAGAAAGTTGAAGCTGGCTGTTGATGGTGGTGTAGACACGGTAGCCATCCATGTAAGCGCCTTGGCCGATCATGTCCAAGATTTCCTTACGTGCGATTTCTGATACGTAAGGCGCATTCAGTTCGAGTTTATATCCATGGTAATTGGCCGTTACAGGCTCTGCCCTGGCTAAGGCATACGCTTCATGGTTGATATGGTGTAAGTCCAGCATGCGCTTAAGAATCCAGTTGCGGCGAATCAGTGCACGGTCCGGATTGGCAATGGGGTTGTAGGCAGACGGGGCCTTGGGGAGTCCGGCAATCATTGCTAGCTGCGCAAGACTGAGATCTCTGATGGACTGTCCATAGTAGACTTGTGCCGCGGCCTCTATCCCATAGGCTCGGTTGCCTTGGTAGATTTTGTTAGCATAGAGGGTGAGTATTTCTTCTTTGCTGAGTTCATCTTCAATGCGCAGTGCCAACAATATTTCATTAAACTTTCTGGTGAAGGTTTGTTTGCGTGTGAGGAAAAAATTGCGCGCAACTTGCATGGTGATAGTGCTGCCGCCTGTTTTTATTTCACCAGCAGTGATTAGTTGGGATGCCGCTCGAAGTAGGCCTGCAATATCTACGCCCCCATGGCTGTAAAATCGGTCATCTTCAGCTGATAACAATGCACTGATGTACAAAGGTGGCATATCGCTGAAGCTGATTGGCGTTCGGCGTTTTTCACCAAATTCTCCAATTAGTTGTGAATCTTGTGAATAGATTCTCAAAGGTGTCTGAAGTTTTGTCTCACGAAGGCTTTCAACGGAGGGTAATTTAGGGCTAAGGTACAGGTATAGGCTACCAGTGATAATGAGGGTGCCACCTAAGGCCGCAAAAGCAGTCCAGAGGGTATAGCTAAAAAGTTGAAGAGTTCTATTCATGGTTTAGCCAGTTTTTGTTAGGGTGCTAGTATAAGATTAAAGGAAGCGCCAATACACTACTTGCAAACTTGCAGGAAATAGTTAAAGTTATAAGTTAGCTGGTTAGCGTAACTTGGGGAAAAGAAAACAAAAATGGGAATTTTCAGTTTTCTGGATCAGCAACCTAAAAGTCTGTTGGGCTTGGATATTAGCTCCTCAGCTGTAAAGTTGCTTGAGATCAGTAGAAGTGGCAGTCGCTACAAAGTAGAAAGTTATCTAGTTCGCCCTCTCCCTCCCAATACGGTGGTGGAAAAAAACATCAATGATGTAGAGGCGTTGGCAGATACGATTCGTAAAGTGGTTAGTCAGTCCAGAGCGAAAGCCAAAGATGCAGCTGTCGCTGTTTCCGGCTCGTCGGTCATCACTAAAGTCATTGAAATGCCAGCAGAATTAAATGACCAGGCCCTAGAAACCCAAATCGCATTGGAGGCGGACCAGTACATTCCTTATCCTCTCGATGAGGTGGCTCTTGATTTTGAAGTGATTGGGGCTTCGGAAAATAATCCTGAACAGGTGGATGTTTTACTTGCAGCGTGTCGGCTGGAGAATGTTAACTCTAGGGCCGAAGCACTTGAGATGGCGGGGTTAAATCCCAAGGTTGTTGATGTTGAAGTGTTTGCTGTAGAGCGTTCGTTTGAGTTGCTGGCTAATCAGTTGGAAGAGCTGGGCGACCAGGTGATTGCCATTGCTGATGTGGGCGCAACCATGCTGACCCTCAGTGTGCTGGTCAATGGCAAGACTGTGTATACTAGGGAGCAATTGTTTGGTGGCAAGCAAGTCACAGAAGAAATTCAGCGTCGTTATGGTCTTTCTCTTGAAGAAGCTGGACAGGCCAAGAAGCAAGGTGGCTTGCCTGAAGATTATGTTTCTGAGGTGTTAGAGCCATTTAAGGATGCGCTTGTTCAGCAGATATCTCGTTCATTGCAATTCTTCTTTTCATCGAGTCAGTACAATTATATTGATCAGCTGATTATGGCGGGTGGTGTTGCGGCTATGGATGGACTGCGGGATGAAATTGAAGAAAAGCTGGGTTTGCCCACCATGGTTGCAAACCCGTTTGCCGATATGGAAGTATCGAATAAGGTAAATGCAGTTGCGTTGAGCAACGATGCGCCAGCGATGTTAATCGCGGCAGGGCTAGCGTTGAGGGGGCTTGAATAATATGGCCAAGATTAATTTACTCCCTTGGCGCGAAGCATTTCGTACTGAAAAACAAAAAGAGTTTCTGTCTCTGGTGGTTGTTGTGTTGGTCGTGGCAGTATTGGCGGCATTTGGCTGGGACAGAGTGGTTAATAGTCAAATCAAGTCTCAGACTAGCCGGAATCAGCTACTCAACACTGAAATTGCTAAACTGGATAAGCAGGTTGCAGAGATAAAAGAGTTGAAGGCTCGTCGTCAAAATCTATTAGATCGCATGCAGGTTATTCAGGAGTTACAGGGTAACCGGCCCGAAATTGTCAAGATTTATGATGAGTTTGTTCGAGCTGTACCTGATGGTGTTTATTTTACCAAGATGATACGTAAGGATAGTCAGATATCGCTAGTAGGTTATGCCGAGTCTAATAACAGGGTGTCTTCTCTGATGCGGCGACTCGATGCATCTTATAAATTTTCTGAGCCCAATTTAACTAAAGTGCAGGATAGTGATGTGCTGGGAGAAGACGGTAGTCAGTTTGAGATGCGAGTTAAAATAACAAAAGCTCCAGTTGACTCTGTATCAACTGACCCAGCTGAAGGGGGTGCGTGATGTCATTGACTGAATCCTTGCAGCAGGTAAAGAATTTTGAGTTTGGTGAGCTGGATTATGACGGTATTGGTGTTTGGCCACTGCCAATTAGGCTGTTCTTGTTTGCGCTGGCGTTTGCGCTGGTTTTGTCAGGAGCCTACTACTTTCATATCAAGGAGCTTGATGCAGAGCTTGACGTGGTTAAGGGTAAAGAAATACAACTGAAGCAACAGTTTGAGGAAAAGGCATTTCAGGCGGCTAACCTTGAGAGCTATCGTGAACAAATGGTCGAAGTGGAAAAGCTCTTTAATGTGATGCTGGCACAACTTCCGAGTGATACTGAGGTGCCAGGGCTTCTTGAGGATATTACAGAAATTGGAAGCGGCTCTAGCCTTGATATTACTACTATTAGCTTGCTGCCTGAGAAAGCGGCAGAGTTTTATGTGGAACTGCCAATTAAAATAGTGGCTATGGGTGATTATCATGATGTCAGTGCATTTGCCAGTGGTGTTGCTGGCTTGCCGAGAATTGTTACGCTACACAACTATAGTCTTACGTCGGATGGTAAAAGTGGCATGCAGAGACTAGAAATTGAAGCAAAAACATACCGCTACAAGACGCAGGATGATTGAGTGATGATGCAGATGACCCGTTTGTTTTTGGTAGTTGTTGGGCTTCTCATCTTGTCTGGATGTACGGGCGGCGCTCAGCATGAGGATCTCCAGCGTTTTATGGCAGATGTTAAGGCAAAGCCAGTGGGAGACATAGAGCCGTTACCAACATTTCGAGCTTATAAAACCTTTAGATATGGCGCAATGGCCATGCGTAGTCCATTTGAGCCTCCGCTGGATTTTGATGTTGCGGACTCAGTGACAGGTAAGGAAAAGGTGTCGGCACCTGATGAAGGTCGCAAGAAAGAATACTTGGAAGGATATAACTTTGCTGCACTCTCTCTGGTAGGCACTTTGTCTAAGGATGGTCAGATTTGGTCGCTTGTTAATGACGGTGGCGGCGGTATTCATCGAGTGACGGTTGGCAATTATATGGGTAAAAATCATGGGCGTATCACCTCTGTGACCAACACGAAGGCAGATGTGATTGAGGTTGTTCCCGATGGCAAAGGTAGCTGGGTAGAACGCCCGCGTACTTTGGCCTTGAAAGAAAAGGACTAATAAAGATGTTTGGGGAAAGAAAGATGAAAAGGTATCTGAAAGGTGTTCTGGTACTGACAGGGTGGCTTGCTTGTCTGGGGATTTCCTCACAGGTGTGGGCTCAAGTGTTGCTCGAAGATATTAATTTTGCAACATTGCCCGATGGTAATTTCGAGGTGCGGATGAAGTTTTCTGATACGCCTCCCAGTCCCGAAGGCTACACTATTGATAACCCGGCTCGAATTATTCTAGATCTTCCGGGTGTAGAAAGTACCTTGGAAAAGAAAAAGCATGCGCTTTCATTTGAAAATGCCAGAAGTGCAGTTGTCTTAAGTACAGAAGACCGCACGCGTTTGATATTAAATATGCTGGAAATGGCCCCCTACAAAACACGGACTGAGGGGAATGTGCTAACAGTTCTGGTGGGAGGCGGTGATGACGCTGTTGTCTCTCAGAAGCAGGCTAACTTGGCCACTGCTACCACTACTACGGAGGATAAAATTCACTCGGCAAAGTACAGTGTAAAAAATGTAGACTTTCGTCGTGGAGAAGAGGGCGAGGGTTTGGTTGCCATTGAACTTTCAGACCCCTCTGTCAGCGTCGATGTTTCTCAAGTTGGAAGCGAAATAAAGTTAAGCTTTTACCGAACTGAGTTGCCTCCGTCTCAGGACAGACGATTGGATGTGATTGATTTTGCAACACCCGTAAAAGAGGTTGATGTCAGCTTCGATGGTTCAACAACTAATATCGTGGTAAGTACTGTCGGTGAGTATGACTATATGGCTTATCAGGCAGATAGTCAGTATGTAGTCAGTGTAAAACCACTAACGACTGCTGAGCTTGCTGACAAACAGTCCAAATTTGCCTATGTGGGTGAAAAACTTTCTCTCAACTTTCAAGATATTGAAGTTAGGTCTGTCTTGCAGTTGATAGCGGATTTCACTGAACTAAATTTAGTAGCCAGTGATACTGTTTCTGGAAGCATTACTCTTCGTCTTGAAAATGTTCCTTGGGATCAGGCACTCGCTATTGTCCTGAAAGCGAAGGGGTTGGACAAGCGCCAGGAAGGGAATGTGCTGATGGTGGCACCCGCTGCAGAAATTGCCGAGCGTGAGAGATTGCAGGTTGAGGCGAACAAGCAGCTGCAGGAATTAGCGCCACTTCGCACTGAATTTATTCGGATTAAATATGCAGATGCAAAAGAGCTATTTGAACTGTTTGACGCCGAAGAGGGCGGCGGCGGCAGCAGTGGTGATGGGCCTTCTACGGATAGCATCTTGTCCGAGCGCGGGAATGCCATTGTTGATGACAGAACAAATACAATTATTCTGACGGATACAGAAGAGAAAATTTTAGAATTTAAGCGTCTTATCGATGAAATTGATATACCCATTCGTCAAGTGTTGATTGAGGCTCGTATTGTTATTGCAAACACCGACTTCAGGAAAGAAATTGGCGCACGCATGG
The DNA here is from genome assembly GCA_018066715.1 of Porticoccus sp. Taxonomy (GTDB): domain Bacteria; phylum Pseudomonadota; class Gammaproteobacteria; order Pseudomonadales; family Porticoccaceae; genus Porticoccus. The sequence goes on from JAGPWA010000070.1 coordinate 22,263, forward strand.
GGCTTCAGGGTGCTCGTACTCCTAATGGTGATGACTTTGGTTTTGGTGGTACCCTCGAACAATTTGAAAGCCCAACGAACCCAATTGAAATTTTCAACCAAGGAGCGGGCACAATTTTAGTGAATGATGATGCTTTGAATGTGGATTTGGGTGTGACGAACCCTACGGGGAGTTTTGCACTTGAATTCTTAACCGGTAATACCTTTTTAGATCTTGAATTAAGTGCACTTGAAAATGAAGGTAGTGGTGAGATTGTTTCTCGACCCAAAGTTTTGACGGGTGATAAGCAAAAGGCTGTGATTAAATCAGGTACAGAGATTCCATACCAGAGTTCGACATCTAGCGGTGCAACTGATACAGAGTTTAAAGAGGCGGTGCTTAAACTTGAAGTAACGCCACAAATTACACCGGATGGTCGTGTTGTGATGGATTTGGTGATATCTCAAGATTCTGTGGGAGATCTATTGCCTACAGGTGAGCCAGTCATTGATGTGACAGAGATTCAAACGCAAGCTATTGTTGGCGATGGTCAGACGCTCGTTCTTGGCGGTCTCTTTCAAATGTCGACAGTAAAGGCCGTAGAGAAAGTGCCTTTACTCGGGGATATTCCATATCTGGGGCGCCTCTTTAGGCATGACATGGATGATTTGGAAAAACGTGAAATCTTGATTTTCATCACACCAAAAATAATAGATGAAGCCCTGCTTGATTAATGCCTAAAAATACTTGATGAATAACAACAACCTTTTTCTTGTCGGCCCCATGGGGGCTGGCAAGACAACTATTGGTCGGTTTTTGGCGGATAGTCTCGATTTGGAGTTTGTTGATCTTGATACTGAGATTGAGCAGCGTTGTGGTGCCAATATTCCCTGGATATTCGATGTGGAAGGCGAAGAGGGCTTTCGTAAGCGAGAAACTCAACTCCTAGAGGAAATAACGGTAAAAAAAGGGATTCTCCTGGCGACGGGCGGAGGCGTGGTGCTCACTGAAAACAATCGTGAGTTACTCAAGACACGAGGTTTTGTTGTCTATTTAAATGCATCGATAGATCAGCTTTTGGAGAGAACGGCCCATGATCGTAACCGGCCGCTGCTGCAAGTCGACAATCCTCGTGTTGTTATTGAGCAGCTGATTTTAGATCGTGATCCTCTGTATTGTGAGATAGCTGACCTAGTTATCATGACTGAGAGAAGAAAGCCTCAGTTAGTCGCTGAAGATATTGTTACAGAAGTTCGTCATCTCATGAGTTGATGTGGTACATTTCAGACCAAATTCAACAGCAGAAAAATTCATCGTGGAAAAGACCAGAAAGCTCACAGTTGATTTGGGCGAGCGAAGCTATCCAATTCTTATTGGCGAAGGGTTGTTACAGGCACCAAATCTGTTTGCACCCTATATTCATGGTAGTCAGGTGCTGGTTGTTACCAACGAAACCATTGCCCCGCTGTATCTTAAGTTGGTTATTGATAACCTTTCTGCTTACCAAGTGGACTCGGTGGTTTTGCCTGATGGTGAGCGATACAAAAACCTTGAGATACTCAATTATATTTTTGATCAGCTCCTGGCCAAACAGCATAACCGTCGTACTACATTGATTGCACTTGGGGGCGGTGTTGTGGGTGATATGACAGGGTTTGCTGCCGCATGCTATCAACGTGGGATCAACTTTATTCAAGTGCCAACCACACTGCTTTCACAGGTGGACTCTTCTGTGGGAGGGAAAACAGCGGTTAATCACCCGAAAGGCAAGAATATGATCGGCGCCTTTTATCAGCCGCAATGTGTTATTGCTGATACGGCGACGTTGAATACCTTAGATGATCGGCAATTACGGGCAGGCCTGGCAGAAGTGATCAAATACGGTTTGATTGGAGATGCTGACTTCTTTTGCTGGTTAGAAGAAAACATCGATCTACTGCTGAAGAGAGATTCCAAGACACTGGCATTTGCTATCCATAGATCTTGTGAAAACAAAGCAAAGGTTGTGAGTCAGGATGAACGAGAAGGTGGAATACGAGCTATCCTGAATTTGGGGCATACCTTTGGCCATGCCATTGAAACGGCTCAAAATTACAGTGATTGGCTCCATGGGGAAGCTATTGCTGCTGGTATGGTAATGGCCGCTCAGCTTTCTCATTCACTCGGTTGGATTTCAGAAGAAGATGTTTGTAGAACCCAAGCACTATTTGAATGCTGTGCTCTTCCTGTGAGCCCTCCAGCATTGATGACATCTGATCAATTTCTTGAACTGATGGCTGTTGATAAGAAAGTGACGGATGGTTCGATTCGTCTCGTACTCCTAAAAGCTATTGGTCAAGCAGTGGTCACATCAGATTTTGATCACAAACGTCTGGTTGAATTACTCCAACGAAACTAATACATACGAGAGGATGACCTTCCTCTTGGGGTTATTCAGTCTGTAAATACACCTTTTCACCTTTAGAAATTTGTGGCGCTGGCTGCGGATGTGTAAAATATGTCTCCTTTTGCGCCTATGAGCTGCCATTTTGGTGAGTTTTGTCGCCGTAACCAGCTGTTTTTATTGAAACTTTACCTAGAGTCTTATTATGTCGACGGGTCTTTATCGGTTAGATGAATTTAAAGATAACTGTGGCTTTGGCCTGATTGCCCATATTAAGGGGCAGGCAAGCCATCGTCTTTTAGAAACTGCAATTGAGGCGTTAGCTTGCATGACCCACCGCGGCGGGATAGCCGCTGATGGTAAGACGGGTGATGGCTGTGGTTTATTGCTGCAAAAGCCCGACAGCTTTATGCGTCAAGTAGCGAGAGAGCAGTTCATGGTTGAACTGCCGGATTTATACGCAATGGGTGCTGTCATGCTAAGCCAAGATAGGGTGCAGCGTGAAAACTCAAAAGAGGCCATGTCTGCGGCGTTGTCTGCACAAGGTTTAACGGTTGTTGGTTGGCGAGAAGTCCCTACTGATGACGCCTGTCTTGGTGAAATTGCACTAGAAACACTACCTGTTATTGAGCAGGTATTTGTGACGTCAGATAACCTCGATGAGCAACATTTCAACGCTAGCCTCTTTATCGCCAAGCGAAAGGCTGAAAAGGCTCTGGTGGAAGACACGGCATTTTACATCGCAAGTCTGGCGATAAATGTGATCAGCTATAAAGGGCTGATGATGCCTGTGGATTTGCCCAAATTTTATTTGGACTTGGCAAATCCTGCACTGGAAACGGCTATTTGCGTGTTTCACCAGCGGTTTTCCACCAATACTATGCCTCGGTGGCCGTTGGCTCAGCCGTTCAGGATGCTAGCTCATAATGGTGAGATCAATACTATTCCGGGCAACAGAAACTGGTCTGTAGCTCGCACACCTAAATTGAAAACACCTCTATTGCCAGACCTGCAAGAGGTTACCCCCCTCGTCAATCGTACAGGGTCAGACTCATCAAGCCTCGATAATATGTTAGAGGTTCTTGTAGCCGGTGGTATGGAGTTGCATAAAGCCGTTCGCCTGTTGGTACCGCCTGCATGGAATAATATTCAAGATTTTGGTCCCGATGAAAGGGCATATTTCGAGTATGTTTCCATGCATATGGAACCCTGGGATGGTCCTGCTGGTTTGGTTATTACGGATGGACGATATGCTGTCTGCACATTGGACAGAAATGGTCTGCGACCCTCTCGCTGGGTATTGACAGATGATGATGTGATAACCGTTGCGTCGGAGGTGGGAGTTTACAACTACAAACCTGAGAGTGTGGTCGCTAAGGGTCGCTTGGGACCTGGTGATATCTTATCGATAGATACCGAAACAGGGGCCATTCTTAATGGTGAGGATGTAGATAAACAACTGGCTTCTTGCCATCCATATCGACAATGGTTACGTGAAGGTACCGTAAAAATAATGTCGACCATGGATGATGACAGCATTGAGGTAGAAGGCGCGCTAACACGGGATCAGATTCGTAAATATATGAAAATGTTCCTAGCATCTCAAGAAGAGCGGGATCAAGTGCTTCGTCCTTTAGCTGAGGGCGGCCAGGAGGCTACCGGTTCCATGGGTGACGATACCCCAATGGCGGTACTTTCTAGTAAGCACAGATCACTCTACGATTATTTTAGACAGCAATTTGCACAGGTAACTAACCCACCCATAGATCCGCTTCGCGAGACGTTAGTTATGTCTCTACAGGCGCAGTTGGGCCGTGAGCACAGTCTCTTTGATGAGACACAAGAACTCGGTACCCGTGTCAATCTCTCCAGCCCAGTATTATCGCCTCGCAAGTACTACGCACTAAAAAACAGCGGATTGCCAGATTACCGGGTGCAGAAGATAAGCATCAACTATGACCCGGCACAAGTTGGTCTGAAGCAGGCGATTAAAGCACTTTGTGAAGAAGTAGAGGCTTTCGTCAGGGAGGGTGTCGTCTGTTGTATTCTGTCTGACTCTGATATTGAGCCAGGTAAGTTGCCAATACAGATGTTGATGGCGGTAGGGGCAGTTCATCACCACCTGATCGCTGTTGGACTGCGATGTGATGCCAATATCATTGCCAGTACAGCATCAGCGCGAGATTCACACCAAATTGCCACACTAATTGGTTGTGGTGCCTCAGCAGTGTACCCCTATCTCAGCTATCACATCCTTGCTGATTTGATTCAGTCTGGAGAATTGCTGTGCGATTTGGATACCGCCTTTAAACATTACCGTAAGGGTATCAATAAAGGGCTGTTAAAAATTCTTTCCAAAATGGGCATTTCTACCATTGCATCTTATCGTGGCGCCCAGCTTTATGAGATTGTTGGTCTATCGTCAGAGGTTGTTGGTACTTGTTTTGCCGATACGCCTAGCCGAATTCAGGGCGCAGACTTTGATGACTTGCAAGCCAGCCAGCAGTTACTCGCTAATGAAACGTGGAGTGAGCGCAAGCCAGTGAGTCCCGGTGGGATTTTGAAGTATGTGTATGGTCAGGAATATCACGCATTCAATCCAGACGTTATTCAGGCACTTCACCGCTCGGTTCAGAATGATGATTACGCTGCTTGGCATGATTACGCCGCGCTAGTGAATGAGCGACCAGTGGCTACCCTTAGGGATTTACTCAAGATACGTGATGATATTGAACCGATCCCGTTAGCAGAAGTTGAGCCTATTCAACACATTATTAAACGCTTTGACTCAGCGGGAATGTCTCTTGGTGCGTTGTCGCCTGAGGCCCATGAGGCGCTGGCCGAAGCGATGAACAGCCTGGGTGGCCGTTCCAACTCGGGTGAAGGTGGTGAAGACCCGATCCGTTATGGCACAGTAAAAGCATCTAAAATAAAGCAGGTTGCCTCTGGTCGTTTTGGGGTGACACCTCACTATCTCTCCAGTGCAGAAGTTATTCAGATTAAAATAGCTCAGGGAGCAAAACCCGGTGAGGGCGGCCAGCTGCCCGGAGGCAAGGTTAATGATTTGATTGCCCGGCTACGATATTCCGTACCTGGCGTCACTCTCATCTCCCCACCACCTCACCACGATATCTACTCTATTGAGGATTTGGCTCAGCTAATTTTTGATCTAAAGCAGGTGAATCCTGATGCGCTGGTTTCTGTGAAGCTGGTTTCGCGACCCGGTGTGGGTACCATTGCCGCTGGCGTCGCCAAGGCCTATGCAGATTTGATCACCATCTCTGGTTACGATGGTGGCACAGCGGCCAGCCCGCTTTCTTCTATTCGTTATGCAGGCTCCCCTTGGGAGCTTGGCTTATCAGAGACCCACCAAATGTTGCGCGCCAATGATTTGCGCGGAAAGGTGAGGGTTCAAACTGACGGTGGGCTTAAAACCGGCCTTGATGTGGTCAAAGCCGCTATTCTTGGTGCTGAAAGCTTTGGTTTTGGTACAGGGCCGATGGTGGCGCTTGGGTGTAAGTATTTGCGTATTTGCCATCTCAACAACTGTGCGACAGGCGTTGCCACCCAGGATAAGCTCCTGCGTGATGAGTATTACAAAGGCACCGTAGAAACGGCCAAGAATTTTTTCCGTTTTATGGCGAAAGAAACCCGGGAATGGATGGCGCGTTTGGGTGTTCACTCTTTAGGAGAGCTGGTGGGTCGAGTTGATCTATTGGAGGTTTTACCTGGGAATACTGAGCAGCAGAAAAAACTGGATCTCACTCCGATTATCTATACCGATGAACTGTTACAGAGTAAACCGCAGACCTGTCAGGTGGAGAAGAACAATCCCTTTGACCAAGCTCAGTTGGCTGAGCAAATGGTGGAAGACATACTGCCAGCAATTGAAGATAAGCTGGGTGGTGAATACAGCTATAACGTGAGCAACTGTGATCGTTCCATCGGTGCTCGTTTGTCTGGCGAAATTGCTAAACGGCATGGAAACCAGGGAATGGCAGATGCTCCCGTCAGGTTAAACTTAACGGGAGTAGCAGGACAGTCTCTCGGGGTTTGGAATGCGGGTGGCTTGGATATTTATCTCCGTGGTGATGCCAATGATTACGTTGGTAAAGGCATGGCGGGCGGAAAGATAGTGATCTCCCCCTCAGAAGGTAGCCAGTTTGCTTCCAAGGATGCCCCAATCATCGGTAATACTTGTCTCTATGGGGCGACAGGCGGTAAGTTGTTTGCTTCAGGTCGAGCTGGCGAACGTTTTGCCGTACGAAACTCGGGTGCCCATACGGTGGTTGAAGGCGCTGGTCATCACTGTTGTGAATATATGACGGGCGGCGTGGTTGTTGTGCTAGGTTCGACAGGCTCAAACTTCGGTGCTGGTATGACGGGCGGTTTTGCCTATGTTTTGGATGAAGATCGCAGTTTTGTTGATAGTTACAACATGGAACTTGTGGAAATTCAACGAATCACCAGTGAAGCGACAGAAGCATATAGTCATAATCTAGAGAGTATGATTATCGATTTCGTGGAAGAGACCGGGAGTGCCTGGGGTCAGGAGATTTTGGGGAATTTCGAATATTTTGTCAGTAAGTTTTGGCTGGTGAAACCCAAAGCCGCTAACTTGCAAAGTTTATTGGAGCATACTCGTGCTGCCCCACAATAACTGGCAGGCCCCGTTACTAAAGAGTTTAAGTTTATGACAAAAAGGCTAAACAACGATTTTCAGTTTCTGCAGGTAGATCGCGAGGAACCCAAGAAAACCGCGATATACAATCGTACCCGGAAATTTGTTGAAATTTACGAACCCTCAGACAAAAAGCTAGAGGCCGAGCAGGCTCACCGTTGTTTAGAGTGTGGTAATCCCTATTGTGAGTGGAAATGCCCGGTCCATAACTACATTCCAAATTGGCTGAAATTACTTTCCGAAGGAAATATATTGGAGGCGGCAGAGTTGAGCCATCAGACCAATACATTACCTGAAGTCTGTGGACGAGTTTGTCCCCAAGATCGCCTTTGTGAGGGTGCATGTACCCTTAATGATGACTTTGGTGCTGTCACCATTGGTAATGCTGAAAAATATATTACCGACACAGCCTTCGCCATGGGTTGGCGCCCAGACATGTCCAAGGTGACATGGACAGATAAACGTGTAGCCATTATTGGTGCTGGTCCGGCAGGCTTGGGTTGTGCCGATGTGCTAGTTCGTAACGGTGTTAAACCGGTCGTATTTGATAAGCACCCCGAAATTGGCGGTTTGGTGACATTCGGTATTCCGGAGTTCAAGTTAGAAAAATCAGTTATGCAGCAGCGTCGGACGATCTTTGAGGGAATGGGTATTGAATTTAGGCTCAATACTGAGGTAGGTGTTGATGTGGATGTGACGCAGCTTACTGAAGAATTTGATGCCGTGTTCCTTGGTATGGGTACCTACAAATACATGAAAGGTGGATTTCCAGGTGAAGATTTACCTGGCGTACACGATGCACTTCCCTTTCTTATTGCCACTATCAATCGCAACATGGGCTGGGAGAAGGGCTCCAGTGAGTTTGTTGATGTTGCTGGTAAGCGAGTGGTTGTCTTGGGTGGTGGCGATACCGCCATGGATTGTAATCGAACGGCTATAAGACTGGGTGCTCAGGGTGTAACTTGTGCATACCGACGTGATGAAGAAAATATGCCAGGTTCTCGTCGGGAAGTGAAAAATGCCAAGGAAGAGGGTGTTCGGTTCCTATTTAATCGTCAACCGGTCGAAATTGTTGGTGATGGAAAGGTGGAAGGCGTCAAGGTTATTAAGACTGCACTGGGCGATCCTGATGAGAATGGTCGCCGTCGCCCCATGCCAATTGTCGATAGTGAAGAAATTTTACCTGCAGATATTGTGTTAATAGCATTTGGTTTTCAGCCTAGCCCCGCACCTTGGTTTACGGGCCTAGGTGTTGAGCTAAATGATTGGGAAGGCGTTATTGCACCAGAAGAGCAAGAATTCAAGTTCCAGACCAGCAATCCCAAGATCTTTGCTGGAGGCGATATGGTTCGTGGCTCTGACTTGGTTGTGACTGCTATCTGGGAAGGGCGTCAGGCCGGTGAAGGTATTCTTGATTACCTCAAAATTTAAAAAGGTGTTTACTTGATGGTTGAGTTGAAGAACGACCGTTTTTTGCGCGCACTGATGCGCCAACCAGTGGACATGACGCCCGTGTGGATGATGCGTCAGGCCGGTCGTTACCTTCCAGAATATAGGGAAAGTAGAGGCAAAGCGGGTGACTTTATGGCGCTTTGCACCAATCCCGAACGTGCCTGTGAAGTCACCTTGCAACCCTTAGAGCGCTACCCGCTAGATGCAGCGATTTTGTTCTCCGATATTTTGACGATCCCGGATGCCATGGGGCTGGGTTTGTATTTTGAAACGGGCGAAGGCCCTCGCTTTAGAAAGCCTGTTCGCACAGAAGCGGACATTAATGGCTTGTCTGTCATTAATCCAGAACAGGATCTCCCCTACGTAATTGATGCGGTGAGTACTATCCGTCGTGAACTCAATGGTCGTGTGCCTCTAATAGGTTTTTCCGGTAGCCCATGGACTCTGGCTACCTATATGGTGGAAGGTGGTTCAAGTCGAGATTTTGCCCGTTGTAAAACCATGGCCTACAACCAGCCAGAATTGATGCATCAATTGCTGGATACCCTGGCCAAATCTGTGATTGTCTACCTTAATGCTCAAATTAAAGCAGGCGCTCAGGCGGTACAAATATTTGATACTTGGGGTGGCGCGCTCTCTCACGGGGCCTACCGTGAGTTTTCTCTACAGTATATGAATCAAATTGTTGATGGGTTGATTCGGGAGCACGAAGGGCGTCAGGTCCCCGTCATTCTGTTTACCAAAGGTGGTGGCCAATGGTTGGGTGATATTGCTAATTCGGGTTGTCAGGCACTTGGTCTTGACTGGACTACCCATATTGGCAATGCTCGCCAGCAAGTGGGCGATCGAGTCGCACTACAGGGAAATATGGATCCGGCTATTCTTCGTGCCTCCCCCAAGCGTATCCGTCAAGAAGTGGCTACTATTTTGGAGCAGTTTGGCTCTGGAGAGGGGCATGTTTTTAACTTGGGCCATGGAATAACCCCTGATATCAACCCGGATCATGCCGGAGCATTTATTGACGCAGTTCACGAACTGTCTGTGAAATATCACCAAAAATCTAATTAATTTAACCAGTTATCGTCTTATCTGACCTGTCATACTACAGCGGTTGCTATTGTGGGTAATCAGCCTACTCTTATCATTATCCGGTGATGCCCCCGGTAGATGCATAGCGTTGAGACACATGGTTTAATGATAGGTAGCAATCTGTAATGAGTATCAAGCAGGTCAAAATCAATGCCGATGACATAACATTAGGGATGTTTGTGTCATGCCTTGATCGTCCTTGGAGCCAAACACCTTTTCCGATACAGGGCTTACTTGTTCAGGGTCCAAAAGAAATCAGTGCGCTCAGATCCTATTGTGACTATGTCTATATTGATATTACCAAGGGCCGTAGTCCAATAACTGGAACGGCATCTTCGGCTTCTAAGCTGGGAGCTGCTGGAAAAAACTCCCCCCTATTTACTGGTAATCAAGCGGGCCTTAGTGAGTATCATGAAGTGACCCCTATCGTTGTACGTCGAGAGGTCTATCAGCAGGTAGTCCCACTGACTAGAGAAGTTGAACATGCCGAAAAAGCTTTGTTGCAGCTTCGCGGTCAATTTACGCTGGCAGCTAAGCAGATTGCCAAAGGTAAAGATTTTAACTATCGAGGCTTAAAAGACTCTGTAGCTGATATGGTGAATAGTGTTGTCCGCTGCCCAGATGCATTCACTTGGTTGTTGAGGTTGCGCCTGAAAGATCAACAGACGCACGATCATAGTCTGCGATCTGCTCTTTGGGCAGTGCAGTTTGCTCGCTACATAGGGATGTCCAAGGATGAAATGTCTATTCTGTGTCTGGGCACACTGTTAAAAGATATCGGTAAGGTCAAGCTACCCAATAGCCTTTTACGCCAGAAGATTCGTAACGAAGGTGATATGGCTGAATACCAGCAATTTGTCCCTTATGGGGTGGATATGTTACGTAGTTCAAGCAACGTAGAGCCACGGGTGGTGTCAGTGGTTCGCTACCATTGCGAACGTCATGATGGCAGTGGATTTCCTGAAGGTTTGTCCGGAGGAAAGATTCCTTTATTGGCTCGTATTGCGGGTATCGCATCGACCTACGATGCTATTTCTAACCCCCGTGAGTCCGCTGAACCTGTGGCCGCATCCAGAGCGGTTAGTCTTCTTTACAATATGCGGGATAAAAAATTCCAGGAAGACCTAGTTGTACAGTTTATTCAGTCAGTTGGTCTCTATCCAACGGGCACACTGGTGGAGTTAACAACGGGCGATGTTGGTATTGTGGTTGAACAGCACCATGATTCGCGTCTAACGCCTATAGTGGCCGTTCTCGATCAAGAAAAAGCCTTAATCTCAGGTGAATACACTCTTTTGGATATGAAGGACGAAGAGGCTTCTCGGCAAGCACTAATAAATAGTGGCCGGAAAAAAGCTAAATCTGTTGCAAAATTAGCGATTGCTCGAGATTTGGAGCCTTCCGGTTATGACGTGGATTTATCATCTGTTTCAAGTGTCTTTATGAAAAATAGCAGCGAAGTGTTGCGAGCTGCCCTCGCCAATGATGTAGAGAAAGAGTCTTCTCATCAAAAGGAAAGTAGAGGTTTCTTTGCTAGCCTGAAAGCACATTTTCGTCATTAGTACTTCTAGTATTAGTCTTTCCAACACTAAACCCACATTATTAACAGGCTACGAGTTCTTTGTCAGAGCCTCTCCCATGTGGGTGGTGGTTCCAGTTTGATAACGTTCATCCCAAGTTGTAGCTCCTGGCTCAAACATCAAAATCACGGTTGACCCAAACTTAAAGCGCCCCATTTCTTCACCTTTCTCAAGTGAAACCTGATCTGGTTCAAATTGATCGGTCTTTACTACCCCTGGCTGATAATGTCCTTGCCACACAGATTCGATGCCTGCGACCATCATTGCGCCTACCAGAATAACGGCACAGCGTCCTACTGGGGTATCAAACATGCAGACCAGCCGTTCGTTTTTAGCGAAGAGTCCATCGATGTGCTGAGCCGTGGTGTCGTTTACCGAAAATAGCTTTCCAGGAATATAACGACAGTAGGATAAGTTTCCCGCTACAGGCATATGCACTCGATGGTAATCACTGGGTGCCAAGTAAATAGTGATGAAGTCACCATTGATAAAGCGTTGACTATCAGCATCATTGGCCCCCAACAGGTTGGTCACCGAGAACGATTTACCCTTAGCCTGGAAGATATTCCCTTCCTGAATCAAACCTAGTTGACTCACGGTGCCATCGGCAGGGCAGACGATACTATCCTTGCCGCCATCAATTGGACGTAGGCCTTCTTTCAGGGCACGTGTAAAGAAGTCGTTGAAACTCGGATAGTCATCTAGGGAGCTGGATGACGCTTCATCCAAGTTGACATTGTAAGTGCGGAGAAACTGCTTGATGAGCGCATTCTTGAGCCAAGGGGTTGTAGCCTCGGCTAACGTTGATCCGAGGCGGGATAGGCTGTGTTGAGGCACCAAACGTTGTAGGGCAATGAACCACTCTGCCTGTATGTCACTCATGGGTTACTGCTCGACCGGAGTGTCTTCTCTATTACCCCACTCTGCCCAAGAGCCGTGATAGGCGCGTATGCTGTTAAAGCCTAAGAGCCTTCCCAGTAAATAGGTAAATCCAGAGCGGTGGTGGGATTGACAGTGGGTGATTGTCGGTTTGTCAGGGGTTATTCCCAGTGATGCCAAGAATTCCAGGGCATCTTTACGGATTCTCATGTGATCTCGGATATCCATCATACTGGTCCAGTCACAATGTGTGGCGCCAGGAATGTGGCCACCTTTTTCCGCCAGTACTTTTTCACCGGTGTACTCCGCCAAGCTTCGGGCGTCCCAAATTTGCAGTTTGTCACGTGTCTTGGGTGCGGCCTCGAGATAGGCAATAATTTCCTCTGTTTCAATAATGGGGTCACGATTGATGGTGACTTCCCTTTCAATAGCCTTGGGTGCGGGAACCTCATCGGTGGTTGGATGCCCCTCATTATGCCAAGCCACAAGGCCGCCATTTAGGTATGACCAGTTAGTATGCCCAATCACGTCTAAGGTCCAGATAAAGCGTCCAGCCCAGCCGCCACCTTCATCGTCATAGACAACCACATGTTTATCATCGGTCAAACCTATGCGGCTAACCAAGGCTGCTAGCTGCTCTTCATTCGGGAGCTTGTTTGTCCATGGAACTGAGCCAGACATTAATTCTTTAGGCGAGACGTGTATGGCGCCGGGAATATGCATACGACTGTAGAGGGCATCATTACAAAGGTCCACGATCAGGATATCGGGATCACTTAGCAGGTTAATAAGTGCTTCGGGTTCCAGTAGCTTGGGGATCTCTGACATGGTTGTTCTGTTTCCATAGTTGCTGGTTTTGATGGACCGGAATTGTATCATTACTGCGTTAGCTTGGAATGCTTATTGGTCTTGTTCCAGGCTGTGTAAAATATGCCAGTAACTATCAAATCGTTCTTGTCCTATGGCCCCATCGTCGACGGCCTGACGGAGTGCACACTCCGGTTCCTGATTATGTTTGCAGTCACGAAACTTACAGCTCCCCAGAAAAGGGCGGAACTCTACAAATCCCTGGGCGATTGAGTCTGGCTCAAGATGCCATAGGCCAAACTCCCGGATACCGGGTGAGTCAATAACGTCACCCCCGTTGGGCAGATGAAAGAGCCGTGAAGTGGTCGTGGTATGGACGCCTTTTGCTTTCGCAGCAGAGAGCTCTCCCACGGCTAAATGTATTTCTGGTGACAGAGTATTGAGTAGAGATGACTTCCCCACACCTGACTGCCCCACAAAGACACTGGTTAATGTTTTGAGGTAGTCGGCTAGGCTGCTCATGCCTTCACCTGTGTGGGCAGAGACTTTCAGGCAGTCATAGCCAAGTTTGGTATAGCTGTTGAGCAATTGGTCCAAAAAGAGGCGGTGACTATCATCAATTAAATCCGCCTTGTTCAGGATTAACATGGGCTGAATCGCCTGATGTTCTGCAGCCACCAGATAACGATCAATCAGGTTGGCGTGGGGCTCAGGGTAGGGGGCTATGACAATGGCAATTCGGTCAATGTTTGCTGCCACAGGACGGAGCTTGCCACGGTTGTCGGGTCGGCATAACTCAGAGGTTCTTGAGTGTCGTGCTATGACGACACCCCGTGTTTCTCCCTCTTGCCAAGTAACTTGATCACCTGTAACGAGATTGGGCAGATTCGCTCGCAAATGGCAACGGTGAGAGTCACGATGAATTTGGTGGCTAGTTGGCTGGTCGGGTTCTATATCGACCTGAGTACCATAACGGGCTATGACTCGACCATTTTGTTCAGGACCAAGTGTGGTGGCAGACAGTTGTTTATCTGCTTCCTGCCGGGCATCAACCTGTGAGCTGTTTTCCGCTTGGTTTTTTTCTATCCTCCGGCGTTGTTGCTTGGTCAGGTGGCGCTTAGTCAATACATCTCCATTCACATACGTTGAGTGGCACTAAAGTGGGGTTTTTTAAGGTACGCTATTTAAAATAGCGATGCCCCGCCATCACTGGCTTACTTGGCCGCAAGGATATAGCATATACGGAACAAGGGACAGGAACTGGATATGCTTAACTTGGAAGGAATTTACCAGACAATGGGCGAGTTTGTACCATTGTTGGCAACCATTGCGATAGTTGTGTTGGCCCTATGGTTTGCCGACTGGTTATTGGTGCGCCGTGCCAGTTTAACCATTAAGTCTCGCGTACCAGGCCAAGTGGCCATGATGCTGCTCACAGCGGTAGCCTTGATCAGTATTATTTTGGCATTGCCAGTAAGTGAGTCTACCCGAGGTGACCTGTTAGGTTTGCTGGGTTTGGTGCTCACCGGGGTTATTGCCTTGTCATCAACCACCTTTGTATCCAACGCCATGGCGGGGTTGATGTTACGTTCGGTACAAAGTTTTCGTCACGGCGATTTTATTCGGGCAGGTGACCATTTTGGCCGAGTGACTGAACGAGGTTTGTTTCACACAGAGATTCAGTCTGAAGACAGGGACTTAATTACCTTGCCGAATCTCTACCTGGCTTCCAGTCCGGTAACGGTAGTGAGATCCTCCGGCACAATTATTTCCTCTGAATTGTCCCTTGGTTACGATGTGCCACATCATCAGGTGGAGCCTTTGCTCAAAGAAGCGGCTGTTAATGCTGGATTACAAGAACCCTTTATGCAAATTATGTCATTGGGTGATTTTTCCATCGGCTATAAAATTTCTGGCTACTATGCGGAAGTTAAACATCTGTTAACGGTGCGAAGCCGCCTTCGGAGAGAAGTGTTAGACAAGCTCCATAGCGCCGATATTGAAATAGTATCTCCGGCATTTATGAACCAGCGGCAATTTACTAAGAGGGAAAAATTTATGGCCACCCCCAAGCAACGTGACCCTCTGGAGACAGGTCAAACCGCACCGGAATCATTGATCTTTGATAAAGCCGATAGGGCAGAAAAAGTTCGAAATCTTAAGGATGAGAGCCAAAGCCTTGTTGAAGAAATTAAGCAACTAAAAGAACAGCTTGAGGGCGTTGATGAACCTCAAAAAACTGAAATAAAGGCCGAAATATTCAAGCGAAAAGAACGCATTGAAAAACTCGATAATATTATCCAAATTGCAAAAGACAGCCCCCATGAATGAAATAGAAGTGACAAACGACCCACTTAATTTAATTTGGATTGACCTTGAAATGACCGGTCTCGATACTGAATCTGATGTGATTATCGAGATAGCCACGCTGGTCACTGATAAGGATCTTAATGTACTTGGAGAAGGACCAATATTAGCTATTCATCAACCAGATGCACTACTTAATGGTATGGACGAGTGGAATACCCGTCAGCATGGAAAGTCTGGTTTGGCTGAGCGCGTGAGGAACAGCAACACCACCATGGCGGAGGCAGAACGAGCCACTATAGACTTTCTAAAACAGTTTGTAGATGCACGGAAGTCACCCATGTGTGGAAACTCAATCTGTCAGGATCGTCGTTTTATGGCAAGACAGATGCCAGAGTTGGAAGCCTTTTTTCACTATCGAAATTTGGATGTTAGCAGCGTGAAAGAAATTGCTCGCCGCTGGCGACCTGAGCTGATGAAAGGGTTTAACAAACAAGGTTCACACTTGGCCATGGACGATATCAAAGACTCTATCGAAGAGTTAAGTTATTACCGCGATGTATTTTTTAACCTGACGGGTGGCGAATCATAATGTGGCAAATCTATCTTTCCGGAGAGATTCACTCTGATTGGCGGGAGCAAATCATCCGTGGGTCAGAGAATCTCAATTTACCCGTACAATTTAGTTCACCTGTCACTGATCATGATGCCAGTGATGCGGCGGGTGATGTGTTGGGAAAGGAAGCTGAGCCATTTTGGCGAGACCATAAGTCAGCCAAAGTGAATGCCATTCGAATCAAGACTCAGATAGAGCAATGTGACTTGGCCATTGTTCGTTTTGGTGACCAATATAAGCAGTGGAATGCAGCGTTTGATGCCGGTTATTGTGCTGCGCTGGGTACACCCTATGTCACTCTTCACGATGAAAGCATTATCCACCCATTAAAAGAGGTGGACGGTAGCGCCATGGCTTGGGCACAAACAACAGACCAAGTGGTGGAGATTCTTCATTACCTGACCAAGGAAAAATAATTTATTTCAGCGAGAAGCCTCAGGGTTAACAATTTTTCGCTTGCGTTTCTTCTTTCCGGTTTCCGTCATTGAGTGTTGTCCTAACGCCCAAATAATATGTTCTTGAACGATGTCAGAGGGGTAATCTTCACGTGCTTTTAATGCGTCGATAACTGCGCTGGAAGAGGGCGCGTTACCAAGACCAACGGCCAGATTTCTCAACCATCGCTCATAACCAATGCGGCGAATGGGTGATCCCTCGGTATACTTCAAAAATTCTGCTTCAGTCCACAAAAATAATTCGGCAAGTTCACGGTTGTCCAGGTTATGGCGAGGAGAAAAATCTTTTTCTCTGGTAGGTGTAGCTCCTTTGTTCCATGGGCAAATGGCCTGACAATCATCACAACCAAATACTCGGTTACCCATGGGCTCACGAAATTCCTCGGGGATACTGCCCTTGTGTTCAATAGTGAGGTAGGAAATACATCGACGTGCATCGAGTTCATAGGGTGCAGGGAAGGCATCTGTGGGACAGACTTTGAGGCAAGCCTTGCAGTCACCACACTGATCTTGTTCCGTGGACTGATCTACCGGAAGTGGCAAGCTGGTGTAAATTTCACCGAGAAAAAACCAGGAACCGGCCTGACTATTGATCGCAAGGGTATGTTTACCTATCCAGCCCAGCCCCGCTTTTTCTGCAAGGGGTTTTTCCATTACGGGAGCGCTGTCCACAAAAGGGCGTTGAATCAGGCTACCGGGTACAGCCTGTTCAATTTCCTTGGCAAGGGTTTTTAACCGGCTGCGAATCAGTTTGTGATAGTCCCGGCCAAGGGCGTATCTTGAAATATACGCTTTATTCTCATCTTTCAGGACGGCAATCATGTTGCTGTCATCGGGCAAATAGTCCATTCGTACACTGATGACTCGCTGGGTACCCGGTAATAGTTGTTCCGGGTGGTAACGTTTTTCACCATGTTCGCTCATCCACTGCATATCACCTTGGTAGCCTTTCTCCAGCCATTGATTTAACTGTTCACCGGTTTGGGCCAGATCAATATCGGTAATGGCAACCTGCTGAAAACCCAGGGAAAGGCCCCATTCCTTGATTTGTTGCGCCAGTTGCGGGTAATCAATTTCTTGAGTTGTGAGTGACATAGTCGAACAGCTGTTTGAAGATGACGTATAATTTTGACAGATATTGCCCAGATAATTGGAATTATATGTCTCAACCATTGCCAATAGCGTTATATACAGCCCAACAGGTTCGGGATTTGGATCAAATTGCTATCCAGGAGCGGGGTATTCCCGGTATCAAATTGATGAAATCTGCAGGGCGCTCCGTCTTTGATGAAATTAATCATCGCTGGCCGGGTGCGCCTATTACCGTCTTTTGTGGTGCCGGTAATAACGGGGGTGATGGTTATATTGTGGCGGCTCTTGCCCTGGAAAGTCGACTACCTGTTCAGCTTATACAGCTGGCTTCGCCAGAAAAATTGACCGGTGATGCATACACGGCCTATGAGTATGCCGTATCAGCAGGGGTGCCGATGACTCCATTTAGTGACTGCCTCGACCTTCACATTGGTATAACAGCGGGCGGTGTAATAGTCGATGCATTGCTAGGGACTGGCCTGAATGGCCAAGTACGAGAACCCTATGCACAAGCAATACGACTGATTAATCACAGTGGTCTTCCCGTGGTGGCAGTGGATATCCCCTCAGGTCTTTCTAGTGACACTGGTGCAGCTTTGGAGGCGGCAGTAGAAGCCGATGTCACCGTGACGTTTATCGGTTTAAAACAGGGGTTATTGACCGGACGCGGGCCAGCGCTCTGTGGTGAATTGGTTTACAGCGATCTATCCGTTCCCGCCGATATCTTCGGTGGCGTCAAACACACAGCAACACGTTTGGACCGACAAGGCTTGATGGCAAGTTTCCCCTCTCGCCACCGTGATGCCCACAAGGGTGATTTTGGTCACGTATTGGTTCTTGGCGGTGACGAAGGGTTTGGTGGCGCTGTGGCAATGGCCGCTGAAGCTGCGTTGCGAACGGGTGCTGGTTTGGTCAGTGTTGCCACACGACCTGAGCATGTTTCAGCTATCCTGGCGCGTCGTCCGGAACTAATGGTCAAGGGTGTCGCCTCAGGCCAAGAACTGGTTCCGTTGTTAAGTTCACCGACTGTTTTGGTGGTTGGTCCAGGTTTAGGCCAATCTCCCTGGTCTGAACAGATGCTGCAACAAGCGGTATCTACAGGGCTACCGATGGTATTGGATGCAGATGCACTGAATATTATTAGTGGGGGGCGGGTGATCCCCAATCCTGGTAATGCTAACTGGGTTATGACCCCTCACCCTGGGGAGGCTGCTCGTTTGCTGGGTATCACTAGTTCTGAGGTACAGGCCGATAGGTTTGCTGCGGTAAGGGCTTTACATAAGATATTTAAGTGCGCGGTTGTTTTGAAAGGTGCGGGTTCTCTCGTCTGCACTGCTGGCGACCAACCAGTGGGTGTCTGTACTGCGGGGAATCCAGGTATGGCCTCAGGTGGTATGGGCGATGCACTCAGCGGCATCATAGGTGCCTTGCTGGCTCAGGGGCTACCTTCGGATATCGCATTGCCAATGGGAGTTTGCCTGCATGCAGAAGCGGCTGATAGGGCTGTGGCGTCTGATGGTGAGCGTGGCCTGCTGGCAACCGACTTATTTGGCCCGTTACGTCAGTTGGTGAATGAATGAGGCTATCGTTAAAATGAGCCCATCGTTAATACGTCATTCAGTCCAGAGGGAAGTTGCCAGTGAGGAGGCGATGGTTCAACTGGGTGCTCAATTAGGTGTTGAGCTTAGTCGGATTCCCTCAAGTAGAGCACTGGTTTCCTTGGATGGTGATTTGGGCGCCGGAAAAACGACGCTGTGCCGGGGTGTGTTGCAGGCATTCGGTCATACGGGGGCAGTCAAGAGCCCGACCTATACCCTGGTTGAATCTTACCAACTGGGTGATGCATTACTTCACCATTTTGATCTGTACCGCCTCGGTGACCCCGAGGAATTGGAGTTTATTGGCATCCGTGATTATCTCCATCAGGGGAATTATTGTCTGATTGAGTGGCCTAACCGCGGAGCAGGAATACTCCCTGTACCTGATTTAGAGGTTATGATTAGCGTGACCAAAAATGGTAGAGATGTCAGCATCACAGCAGCAACGGATGTGGGTGATAGCCTCTTGCTGGCATTAGATAACCAAGTTGCCCATAAAAAGTAGCGACCATAAGTCATTAGCTAAAAAGACACAGGAAGAAAAATAATGAGGGTGAGTAGTTGCTGATATTACGCAACATTTGTTTGGTCTTTGTCGCTCTGGTCTTTGCCAGTGAGTCACTGGCAGCTGCGACAGTGAATGGTGTTCGGGTCTGGCGAGCGCCAGATCATACACGTTTGGTTTTTGACCTCAGCAAACCAGTATCTCATAAGGTGTTTTCTCTGGAGGGTCCCGACCGGCTTGTGATTGATATTGACGATACGTCACTTAATGCGAGTACTGCTAGTCTCGACCTTGGCAAATCACCCATTACTTCTGTTCGTACCGGTAAAAATAAACAAAAAAATCTACGCATAGTGCTAGACCTTAAAGAAGCGGTTAGACCACGTAGCTTTTCTCTATCGAAGAATGAGCAATACGGTGATCGGTTGGTGGTGGACCTCTATGACCATGACAAGGAAACCACCAAAACCGTAGAGGATGTTACCGCTAACAATAACCGGCGGGACATTATCATTGCTATTGATGCTGGGCATGGTGGTGAAGACCCCGGTGCTTCCGGCCCAAAACGTATTCGAGAAAAGCAGGTGGTATTGGCCATCAGCCGTGAATTGCAAAAGTTGTTTGACCAAACACCGGGTTATAAGGCTGTGCTGATCCGCAGCGGCGATTACTACATCCCCTTGCGGACACGTACCAGTATTGCCCATAAAAAACGTGCGGATATGTTTATCTCCATACATGCGGATGCATTCAAAAAGTCCTCTGCCAATGGAGCCTCTGTGTTTGCATTATCTCGGCGTGGAGCAACTAGTGAAACAGCACGTTACTTGGCGGGGCGCGAAAATCGTGCCGATTTAATTGGGGGTGCTGGTAGTGTGAGCCTGGGTGACAAGGATCATATGCTGGCCAGTGTCTTACTGGACTTATCCATGACCGCCACACTGAGTAGTAGTCTTGAAGTTGGGTCTGAGGTACTGAAATCTATAGGCGGTATTGCCCGATTACATAAGAAACGAGTGGAGCAGGCGGGTTTCGTGGTGTTGAAATCACCAGATATTCCATCAATCCTCGTAGAAACCGGTTTTATCTCCAACCCTACCGAAGCAAAGCGCCTGGCAAGCCGGAGTTATCAGAAGAAAATGGCTCGATCAATTTTTCAGGGTGTGAATCGCTACTTTTCTAACAACCTTCCAGTGGGCACCTTACTGGCTGCTCAAAAAGCAGGTGGTGGGGGTACGTATGTCATTGCTCGAGGTGACACCCTGTCGGGTATTGCAGTGCGTCACAATGTTTCTGTTGAAGCAATATTGCGCCACAATGGACTGAAAAACTCCCGCATTAAAGTGGGACAGCGTTTGAGAATACCTACATCATGAAGCTATGGAATAAAAGCCTGCGATTTAACAATAAGTGACTTAACCAAAAGCGGCTTAAAGACCGTTGACCTAAAAGCAATTCACCTAAAGAAAACTGACCTAAAGAAAACAAGCCATGTCAAAAATCCATTTACTCAGCCCCAGGTTGGCCAACCAGATTGCCGCCGGTGAGGTGGTTGAGCGCCCTGCATCAGTGATCAAAGAGCTGTTAGAGAACAGTATTGATAGTGGTGCCCGTCGCATTGATATTGATGTGGAGAATGGCGGCATTAAATTGATTCGGGTACGTGACAATGGCAGTGGGATTGGAGAACAAGATTTACCGCTGTCACTGAGCCGTCATGCCACCAGTAAAATTGAACAGTTGGATGATTTGGAAGCAGTGGCCACATTGGGATTTCGTGGGGAAGCATTGGCCAGTATTTCGTCAGTGTCGCGGTTGGCAATCACCTCCAATGAACATGAGCAGGATCACGGCTGGAAGGCAGAAACCGAAGGCCGGGATATGGGCGTCAATATTATTCCTGCACCACACCCCAGAGGGACCACTGTAGAAGTTCGAGATTTATTTTTTAATACCCCAGCACGGCGCAAGTTTCTACGGACAGAAAAAACCGAGTACAAACGTATTGATGAAGTGCTCAGAAAACTGGCCCTGAGCCATTTTGATGTCGACTTTTCCCTGCGCAACAACGGCAAGGCCGTTCACAGTTTCAGGGCTGCGAATACTCAGTTAGAGCAAGAGCGACGGGTGGCCGCTATCTGTGGCTCCGCTTTTATGGAGAACGCTCTCTACGTGGACGTAGAGGCGGCAGGACTGAGGTTATGGGGTTGGGTGGGGTTGCCCACATTTTCTCGTAGTCAGACAGACCTGCAGCATTTCTTTGTGAACGGCCGGAGTATTCGAGACAAGCTGGTTACCCATGCTGTCCGACAGGCCTATCAGGACGTTATGTACCATGGGCGTCATCCTGCTTTTGTGCTGTATCTTGAACTGAACCCTACGGATGTGGATGTTAACGTTCATCCGACTAAGCACGAAGTCCGTTTCCGTGATAGTCGTACCGTGCATAATTTTTTGTTTCGAAGCTTACATCGGGCTGTGGCGGATATTCGGCCAGGAGATCAAACTTCCAGTGTGTCAGCAGACCCAGCGGCATACAGTGGGAGCGAGTCAGCACCCTTTTCACAGCAGCCCAGCATGAACCTTAGATCACCTTCGTCTTCAATATCTTCCGGAGCCGTGGCAGAAAACATGGCTGTATATCAGTCACTACACCAGACACCACTTGGCAGCAGTGAACCGGTTATTGGCTCGCCTGATCATTCTACTGGCATGACGCCATCGGATGACGAAGTACCCCCATTGGGATACGCCATAGCCCAGCTTAAGGGCATCTATATTTTGGCGGAAAATGTCCAGGGAATGGTACTGGTGGATATGCATGCTGCCCATGAGCGGATTACCTACGAACAAATGAAACAGGCGTTTGATTTGGAGGGTATTCGCTCCCAGCCATTACTGGTGCCCGTTACCTTGGCGGTGAGCCAATCAGAAGCTGATATTGCAGATGAACATCAAACACTGTTTGGTTCATTGGGCTTTTCTCTGCAACGGGCTGGGCCCGAAAGTCTGATAGTTCGGCAGATACCCGCGATGTTGCGTGATTCTGATGTAGAACCCTTGGTGCGTGATGTGCTTTCTGACCTGACGACCCACGGCACCAGTGACCGCATTCGTCAGCATCTCAATGAAATTATGTCGACAATGTCCTGCCATGGTTCTGTGCGGGCCAACCGAAAGCTCAGTATTCAGGAAATGAATGCCTTATTACGTGATATGGAGGCCACCGAGCGTAGCGGGCAATGTAATCACGGTCGTCCTACATGGACCCAAATATCGCTGGAAGAGCTGGATAAGCTCTTTTTGAGAGGGCGTTAGCCCAGTTCCCTCCCTGACGATGGGGTGCCTAACATCCCGATGTTCTGTTTTATTAATACATGAGTTATCAACCCAAGCTAGACTAATAGTATGCAGAACTTTTATTTACGTAGATGAGTCTAATCCTCAGTGTGAGTCAGTGTGGACAGTAAATGTAGAAAGCAAATACAGCAGGTAGGCCACTGCTACGTTGTGTTCAGCCGATGCGCTACCTTAGGAGGAGATATGCATGTCATTTGAAAGACGGCCCCTGTTACTCTTTGGTTTGTTGTCTTTTCCCTTGTGGGCTGCAGCAGACTTGGGGGAAGGACAGCCGTTAGCTTTCGTTGAGCCAATCGATCAGTCTGTTTATCAAGCCGCACCCTATCCTCCGATTGAAAAACCAATACAGGGCAAGCAGTTTTCTGGTTTACAGGAGGCTGTGAGCTTTTATGAGAAGGTTGATCGTTCAGGCCACTGGGAGCCTCTGTCGGACGGCCCCTTACTAGGCTTGGGTGATGTTCATGAGCAAGTTGTTCAACTGCGGGGCCTTCTTCATCTGTTTGGCGATATCAAGGAAGATGCCTCTTTTTTTGAGCCACTTGAATTATTTGACCTTGAATTACAAGAAGCATTATTGGCCTTTCAAAAACGACACGGAGCAAAGGTGGATGGCATTCTGGGTCCTCAGGCTCGCCGGCTATTGAGCGTCCCTCCTCGGCAGAGGATTGAGCAACTGTTAATAAATATTAACCGACAGCAGGAGTTTCAAGCTATCGCTGGAGGGCGTTACCTCCAGGTAAATGTCCCCGAGTATCGGCTTCGGTTGTATGAGCAGGGTGAAATTCTTCTGGATATGAAAACCATTATTGGCCGCCGCAGCCGACAGACCCCCATTTTTAGTAGCAGCGTTAAAACTGTCGTGGTGAACCCTTCATGGAGTGTCCCCAAAAGTATTGCGTATAGGGATATTTTGCCTCGTTGGGAACAAGACAAAACCTATCTATCAAAGCATAACTTACAGGTTTTATCGGGCTGGGAAATACCCAGAGTGATTGTTCCAGAAGATCAGATAGATCTGGAAAAAATGTATCGAGGCGGTGAGTTTCAGCGGTTGTGGGAACCCCCGAGTATGAAAAACACGTTAGGCCGTATTAAGTTTCAGCTTGATAGTAACAACAGTATTTACCTGCATGACACAAAAAGCCGATCTCTTTTTGAGTCCGACCAAAGGGCGTTCAGTTCTGGCTGTATTCGGCTGGAAAAGCCACGCATGCTGGCGGATGCGTTAATGCAGCATTCTAATCGTTGGGTGCCCGAAGCGTTGGACCCACTGTTTGAGGATGTGACCACGCACAACATTCGCTTAGATAACCCTATTGCGCTTCATGTGACCTATTGGACAGCCTGGCTGGATGAAAACAACCTCTTACATTTCGCCGAAGACCTTTATCGGCATGATCTCATTGAGCTGGCTCAACAGAATAATGAGAACCTTTCGGCAGAACCAGCTATCAACTGATCGTTTTATGTACAATTCAGCTCTGCTGGGGCATAATCGCGCACTATAATCTGGTGCCCGCCGTACACAGGCACACAATTTGTCGCGAATAGTTATCCAAGCAGCGTTGTTCAATAATTATGCAAAAACAGTCTTTAAACTCTCGCAGAACCTTTCTGCGCATGATGGGTGGTTTAACTGCTGGGCTGGCTGTTTCTTCTTCCGCATTGGGCAAAGTTGTCTCTTCTCCAGAAAGAAGCATGGCATTTTATAATTTGCATACGGGTGAGTCGCTTAAGACAACCTTCTACCTTAATGGCCAATTTCTGCCCAATAGCCTCAAAGAGGTTAATCACCTATTGCGCGATCATCGAACAGACGAAGTGTGTGAAATGTCGCCTGAACTGCTGACACTGTTAAGTGATTTAAAAGAGATGCTGGGCACTTCCAAACCATTCCATATTATCTCAGGCTACCGTTCTCCTGCGACGAACAACATGTTGAGTCAACAAAGTGGTGGGGTCGCCAAGAAAAGCCTGCATATGCAGGGCAAGGCGATTGATATACGTATTCCTGGCATTGAGACCAAATACCTGCACCAGGGCGCACAGGGATTAAAAGGCGGTGGTGTTGGTCTTTATTCAAGAAGCGACTTTGTGCATCTGGACGTAGGGCGTGTACGTTACTGGGGTAGTTAACCCAGTTTAAGGCCCCTATGGGAGGCTATTCAGCCTCCTTTTTCAATGCCTAGTTTCAGTGCCTAGTTTCAGTGCCTAGTTTCAGCGCTTATTTTTGTGGCTTACGGCGTTCTGTCACCATCCAGAAAGTATCATTCCAGACTGCGTGTGCCTTGCTCGTTCTAATACTGCCAGCGTGATACCCCACAAATAGTACCCCGTTTTCCTCTACTCGGTAAACATTGGCCTCAACACCCGGATCCTCCGCGTGTACTCTCATAATAATAAAGTCACCTTTTTTTACTTCTGGGCGTTCCATAGTCTGTCCTGTGTTACGGCAATAATATTGAGTTCTGGTAAGTGGCCACATACAAGAGGGTCAGCCTTGTAAAAGCCTCACACTCGCCTGTGCCAGCGATAGCCGGGCATTATATGATTCTTTGGGAAAAGTATCTCGCCCAAATTTTCTCGGCTATGTTCTCCACTATCGACAAGCCCTGGGTACCAGAGACGCAATGGGTGCCTGAGTATGTCGAGGGTAGGGTGGGAATCAGCGCGATAGTGCCCCGTTGGCATTGCTCATAAAAAAAGACCACGCATTGGTGGTCAAACAGGAGGAGAACAAAAAAGAGAGAAAAACAAGTTTAGAGGGAGGGAATAAACTCACTAGCAGTAACACAGGCCCCAATAGCACACATCATACCGGTACCAGCCCACGCATCCGGGCCATGAGCGAACATCCCAAAAGAAGCTCCAAAAAAGATTCCACACACAACCGCGAGCAGATAGGGAATATTTCGATTATTCATAATGACTTTCCTCAACATCGAGAACTGTTTGACTGTGAGATGATTAAAAGCCTAAAACAGCGCCGATACTAGGTGACGGGTCGCAACACACCTGATACCCAGTTCTCAAACAGAGAAGGGATTTTTAATTTTGTGAGGACGGTCTGGTTTTAGGTGAGACATAAGGACAG
This sequence comes from Porticoccus sp., assembly GCA_018066715.1. Classification (GTDB taxonomy): domain Bacteria; phylum Pseudomonadota; class Gammaproteobacteria; order Pseudomonadales; family Porticoccaceae; genus Porticoccus. The sequence continues at coordinate 48,140 of JAGPWA010000070.1, forward strand.
ATTATTAGAAAGCCAGCAGAATAAGTAGGGCATGCAGCGGAATCAGAGGACGGGGAATACCCCGTTACTCAGAGATGATCAAAATTTTGTTGATCTTATTTTCACCCAGATACTTCTCTAGCCCGGCCATTCCAGCAGCAACATCAGGGTTTGTAAATAATTCCTGCGCAGCGACCTGACCAAAAATGTTAAAGCTAGACTCAAGCGCTACCTCTCCCTCGTGCTTCACTGCTTTTCTTGCGTGTTCCAGGCAGGTTCCCGTCGTCAATCTGGTGAATAGTTCGCAACATTTATTAACTCTTGCTGTTGTATATAGATAGAGTGAAATAGGTACACCGAAAGAAGTACTAAACCTAATAGTAAGGCCAGAGTTGTTAAATAAATCTTTGGGGAGAGATCCTTCATCTCGCAACTCAAGAAGATCTTTGTTATTTAGATAATAGTAATAAACCTAACGCACGCGTAATAGGCGCGATCTTGCGAGCGGCCTAATTGACGGGCTTTCCAACGGAAGATTGAGACTAACTTCCACTGTCTATTTCTTTAGAAACCTCTTTGGCTGCACTTTCTATAAAATCAATATCTTCGTTAGTGAAAGCATTCTTCCGCAATTTCATACAACTAAAATTGATTGTCCCCCAAACTTTATTGGCAACAAGTATTGGCGTACCAATGTAAACTTCTAGCGGAAGTGTGTCATACAGTGGATGCCGCTGCAATCCTGAAACCCCCTCCATTTCTGTGAGCGCGATTGTTTTTCCTTGTTCGTAAACATCTCGACAATAAGTGTCTTTTAAGGGAAAGTCCTCTCCAGCAACGAATACACCTGTTGACGATGAAATGGCAACAATTTCATATCGATCGCGTTCGATATGGCTAACGATCCCCATAGACGTAGAGAACTTATCCCTTCCAGTTTCTAAGAGGTCATTGCATAGATGTATTAACTGTTGTGATGATGTATTCAAGCTAATTTCCTTCTCTTCAGTTAACGCCTTTAGCCGCGGCGCACGTAAGGGTGTCCATCAACGAAATGACGATTCTGGATAAACTTGTTTTGTGTAGTATACAGCACGAATAAAAATCACCTATTCTCTGGCAATACTTCAAATACTTTTATTTTTGACTCGAACCATTTATTCATCCTCTCTGGTTCTTTCATAAGCTCTTGCATCTGCTGCATCGCAGCTAAGTGAGAAGAATCGTGCTGCTTGAACATTTCCATTCCATGCTGTTTACTCAATTCAGCCATTTCTTCAAATGTATTTGCATGAAACGCCTAATCACACGCGCCACCTAATTGCTTACAGTTCATTGTCTTCATTTCAACCTCATTACCCATAAGTGCTATGAAGCCTTCTACCTTACCATCTATTTCAGCGACCCATGTGTCAGTATTGGGAAGATAAATCTCAGCGACGTTCTTCCTTTCCTGAGCTATAAAGTCATCTGTCATAAACTCATGAGTTAATCATGTTGCCACCTCCCATGAATCAAGAACCGCGGCTAGGTCTGTCTCTTTATATGGTCGAATTTTCACGAACTAATTTCCTTTACTTCTTGTTGCTAACTAAAAGGTCTTTTAGCTAGAAGGCTCTGTATCAAGGGAGAATTGATGCTAGAGAATAGAGTTTTTGACTTAAAAATCAAATGATTAAGGGGGGTGTCAAAAGATGAGGTTACTGACAAAACAAGCTCCCGGTCAATGTCTTAGCCGACCCCTTTCCTTGATACAAGGCCTGATGGCTTGTGATTTTTTATATTGGCCCAAAGCCAGCCTAGCTGAGGGTATGAGTGATGGGCTACTCGCACCCTATCACTGATGAGTTCGGGTATACTCCGCCGCCATGAGCTCCCCCCAAGATACCCTGCAAACCATTTTCGGTTACCCATCATTCCGCCCACCTCAGGATGAAATTATCCAAACGGTGATGGATGGGGGCGATGCGCTGGTGTTGATGCCCACGGGTGGTGGTAAATCCCTCTGTTATCAAATCCCTGCTCTGCTGCGTTCGGGCTGTGGCATTGTAATTTCTCCCTTAATTGCCCTGATGAAAGATCAGGTGGATGCCTTGCGCCAATTGGGGGTGAGGGCGAGCTACTTGAATTCCACGCTGGATGCTGTGACGGCCCGGCAAGTGGAAGAGGCATTGTTAGCGGGTGAACTGGATTTATTGTATATCGCCCCAGAGCGACTGAAGCTGGATCGAACCCTATCGTTGCTTCAGCAAGCCCCCATTTCATTATTTGCCATTGATGAAGCGCACTGTGTATCCCAGTGGGGGCACGACTTTCGAGCAGATTATTTAAAACTCAGTGTCTTGCACGAGTACTTCCCGAATGTGCCTCGTATTGCGCTCACGGCCACAGCCGATGCTCGTACTCGCAGTGAAATAATCAACCGTTTGGACTTGGCGGAAGCGCGTCAGTTTATTGCGGGATTTGACCGGCCCAATATTCGTTACCGTATTGCGTTGAAACACAATGCCAAACAGCAGTTGTTACGTTTTCTGAAAGATGAGCACGCGACTGATGCGGGTATCATTTATTGCTTGTCTCGAAAGAAAACAGAAGAGATTGCCCATTGGTTGCAAGAGCAAGGATTTAACGCACTTCCGTACCATGCAGGCTTGGATGCTGGAACCAGAGCCGACAATCAGTCTCGATTTTTGCGTGAAGATAGTGTGATTGTGGTGGCCACCATTGCCTTTGGTATGGGTATTGATAAACCCGACGTGCGCTTTGTGGCCCATTTGGATTTGCCCAAAACGGTGGAGTCTTACTACCAGGAAACGGGTCGTGCAGGCCGTGATGGTGAGCAGGCTAACGCTTGGATGGTTTATGGTCTTCAGGATGTCATCAAGCTTCGGCAAATGATGGGGAATTCCGAAGGAAGCGAAGAGCATAAACGCGCGGAGCAGCATCGGCTAAATGCCATGTTGGGCTTGTGTGAAATTACTAGTTGTCGCCGACAGGTATTACTGAATTATTTTGATGATGTTCTGCCCGAACCCTGCGGCAATTGTGACAACTGTTTGGAACCTGTCGATACTTGGGATGGAACCGAGGCTGCACGTATGGCCCTGAGTGCAGTGTATCGAACAGGTCAGCGTTTCGGTGTGAAGCATGTGGTTGATGTATTGCTGGGTGCCGAGACGGATAAAATCACCCAATATGGGCATGATCAATTGCCGACCTACGGCATTGGTAAAACACTGGACGACAACCAGTGGAGCTCGGTGTTTCGTCAATTAGTTGCACGGGGTTATCTGTGTGTGGATGTGGAGCGTTTTGGCGCACTGCGGTTGGAAGAGAAATGCCGCCCTTTGCTGCGAGGTGAGGAATCCATTGAGCTGCGCCGGGATATTAAGAAAAAAGAAGCCAAGCGCCTGACCAAAAAATTCCTGCCGGAGGATATGGATGCGGCACTTTGGGAGGTGTTGAGAGAGTGTCGGCGAGGCCTCGCTGATGAACAGGGCATTCCACCCTATATTATTTTTCATGATCGGACGTTGCAGGAAATGTGTGTCACGGTACCGAAAAATATGGAGCAATTTAGTCAGCTTGGTGGTGTGGGTGAGCGCAAGTTAGAAAAATATGGCCCCAATTTTCTACAAGCCATTAATAACCATTTAGCCGATAGATAAAAGGCATATTATTTTGGGTGATTGCCTGAATTTTTAAACGCATCAATCGTATGAGGGGTTTCTAGTTCTCTCTCTAGTTCATTCTCTCGCTCCCTCTGTTTTTCAGTTTTCCATTGATCTCCAATGATCAGGTCCTCTTCTTCAACCACATACCCATCACCGAATTGTTGTTCCCAGGAATAGGCTTTCGGCACAGTTTTGGGGTCCCAGAGCCGAAAGATCAGGGCGCTAAGAGTACCGCCTACAGCGCCGAAAAAGTGGTATTCATAAGAAACGCCTGGCTCGCGAGGGAATATCGTCAACAACATGCCGCCATACATAAAAAAAGCGATCATGAGTAGGACGATGGAGCGTTTATCTCGCCTGAGAATGCCTCCAATAAATAGGTAAAAAAACATCCCATGAGTGAGCCCGCTGGCCCCGAAGTGATAGCTGTCACGAGCAAACAGCCAAACCCCTGCGCCGGATAACAACCAGATGATAGCTAAAGCCCACCAGCGTGATTTAGGGTAACCATAGAGAAGGATACTGCCCAACAGTAGCAGGGGCAGAGTATTACCAATCACATGCTGCCAAGAGCCATGAATAATGGGGCCGGTAAAAATACCGATGAGCCCGGCGGGGGTTTGGGGATAAACCCCTAGTTGGTGAAGGTTCCAGCCCAGCATCACCTCACAGAGCTTGAGCCACCAGATCAGGACAATAAACCCGGCGGCGATAAGAATGCTGTTTTTCAGAGAAGAGTTTTTGTTCATCGCCTGTTAGATCGTGAGATCACGGATCAGTTTCCAGTTCTGGGCTGTTATGGTTCAGGGATGGTAGCAGATAGGGGTGAAAATATTGCTATGGCGCTTTTTTTACCTAACACAACACCACGATCATATTGGGGGGTGTGGTAGAGAGACCTTACGTGTCTGTTGGACGGGATTTACCTTTGTGGGCGTTGTGGCTATTGCTGGTGGAGAGGTTTTGGGATGTTGAATATTGTCAAAGTCTTGTAGTTTCTGTGGCTGGTTGGGATTACCTATCCAGCGTGCATGTTTAGTAAAGGTATCTGATACCAAGCTGCGTGTAGGATCCATACCAGTAAAATTAATACCTATCATATGGGGCAGCGTGTAGATGAAATCAGCGCTTGAGAAAGGCCGGTTTTCATATTGAGTCCATTGCGCCATGTGGCGACTTTTACGCCAATCTGTTGATGCCCATGTGATAAATGGCACGGTGTACATCGCAGGTGATGGTGCCTCTTCATTGCGACCGCAAAATAATTTCTCTTTGTAGTCAAACACCTCTTCTCCGTGGTCGGAAAAATAGACCAACAAGGCATTGTCATTATGTTCTCGTAGGTTGTTAATCAGTGCGACGATGACAGCATCATTGTAGAGAATGGAATTATCGTAACTGTTGTATTCCTCTAGGTTCTCTTTTTTTACCCAGAGCGGCACATTGTCGTTATCAACAAATTTTTTAAACATTTCTGGGTAGCGGTAATCATATTTACGGTGCGTGCCCAATAGGTGCACCACGATGAATTTTTTAGGACTTGACTGTGAAAGTGTCTCTATAAAGGGCGCAACAACGGCACCGTCATACTGGTTGGCATTTTGTTTGCGATTATTGTTCAGATAAACCTGATGATCAGCCATTTGTGAAAGGGTGGTCAACATGGTATTTCGCTTGGTTTGTGTTTGCTGGTTGGTAATCCAGGTAATTTCATAGCCGGCCTGCTTCATCATATTCAGCAGGGTCGGCTGGGTAAAGAAGGCTTCAGGATTCTTGGAATCCGCGAACGAGAGCACTTGCTGCAAGGCTTCTATGGTGTAGGGCCTTGGTGAAACGACATCATTGAAAACCACCAGCTCATCTCGTATGGCATCAAGCTGAGGTGTCGTAGCACGCGGGTAGCCATAGAGACTCATGCGTTGTCGGTTGGTGGATTCACCAATAATCAGAACCAGAGTGTCTGGCATGGTCTCTACCTTCATCTCAAAATTATCTAAAGGTAGAATGTTGTGATTATTGGCTAACAATTTTTCCATATCGTTTAATTGCTCTCGGTACTTGAGATAACCAACAATTAGATTCCATGGGGCCGTTGGTTCCAACCGAGACAACAAGTGCTCACTGGCGTGCGTAATGCTCTTTTTTTCAATCAGAGTATTCAGGAATGGCCAGCCCACCACCAGAGTAAACAACATGGCGTAGGAGTAACGCGCTTTAAGTGCCAGTGAGAGGGATGGCATCAGGCGCCATAGTATCAGCGGAATGACACTGTAAATGGCAAAGACTAGTACATGCCACCAGCGTAGATAGGATTCAATAAACTCGCGGCCTTCCGCAGGGTTCGATTCGAAAATGATAAAAATGGCGCTCTGGGAAAAATCCTGGCCATAGATCAACCAATACCCAACACTTGCCAGGGATGCCAGCCAAAGAGTAGCGCCGATGAGAGCGGTCAGTGCTTTGATTTGTCTGGGCCAGAGTAAAATAGGAATTAACCATATAACACTCATCAACAGGGCATCACGGACACCTACTGAACCTGCCATTCCAGAGGAATACACCAGTATTTGAGCGGTAGCGGAAAAATAGCAAAAATATAAGTAGACCCATAAAACAGGGTGGCGTTGAGCAAATGCACGCATAGGGGAAGGCCATGATTAATATTAATCTATGGCCAGGGAGCTTAGAGGTATTTACTTAAGGGATGCTTAACGTGGGTTATGCCCAATTGGTTTAGATTGGGCAGCAACGAGCCCCACGGATTTCTATTTCAGGAGTGGGTGATCTGCGGGTAATTGTTTAGTGATCCAAAGCGCCAACTTGTGTTTCATGTGCTGAATATCAAGTTGTGCTTTTGCCAGAGGTTGAATCAGTTTGTCGTGGGCAAGCAACCGATAGACATATTCAATTTTTTCTTTTGCAGAATCATTTTTGTCAAACTTGGCGACACCTCTTTTCTCCGCGTAAATCATGCCGACTCTGATGGCTTCTTTTAATAATTCAGCTTCATTTTTTTGTTTGGACATTTATTTTTTCCTTAAAAATCTGTAGAACTTTCTATGCAAAAAAGTTTAATTTCCGCAGCCACTTAATCCCTGGTCCATTTGCTCCGCAGGGGAGTCTATTTTCAGTGTGCCAATGACTTCCGCAGGAACACCGGCAACCAGTGAATGAGGTGGTATGTCCTTCAGTACTACACTGGATGCGGTAATTTTTGAGCCTTCGCCAATTTCAATATTGCCGAGAATTTTTGCACCAGGGCCAATTAAAACACCTCGGCGTACTTTGGGGTGTCGATCGCCCGCTTCTTTGCCGGTACCGCCCAGTGTGACTGACTGAAGAATGGATACGCAGTCTTCCACCACGGCGGTTTCACCGATAACGATACCGGTGGCATGGTCAAACATAATGCCTTTACCGATCACTGCTGCCGGATGAATATCCACACCAAACACAACTGAGATGCGGTTTTGTAGCACCAATGCCAACGGCTTTCGGTCATTTTTCCACAACCAGTGAGCTGCGCGCCAAGCTTGAAGGGCGTGGAATCCCTTGTAGTAAAGGAGGGCTGAAGAGAGGCCTGCACAGGCAGAGTCGCGAGCGTGAATCGCACAGATATCACCATTGACCTGGTCTTCAATGGTTGGGTCTGAGCGGAATGCCTCATCAAATACTTCTTGCAGCGTCAGGGCAGGGGTTGTTTCGCCCCCCAGCTTCTCAGCTAACAAGAAGCTCAGCGCAGCCAATAGGGAGTCGTGTTTGAGGATAGTGACTTGTAGAAAACTGGTTAGCACTGGCTCAGCTTCTGCAATGACACGGGTTTCCTGTTGTATTTCTTCCCAGAGGGACAAGCTCATAGAGATGGACTCAAATAAGGGTAGCGTGTTGGTTGGCAGTTCGTTGTGACATTATCGGGGCCATATCACTATTTTTCCAGCGGTGTGCGCGCTAGGCACCATATTTCTACCTCCTTTGCGCCAGCTTTTCGGAGCAATTGAGACAGTTCTGCGGTGGTGCTACCCGTAGTGACGACATCATCAACCAGGGCGATATGTTTACCTTTGATGTCGTTATTGAGACGAAAAGCCCCCTTGAGATTTTTAAGCCGTTGTTTGCGAGGTAAGCCTTGTTGGGCCGGTGTGTATTTTTGGCGGGAAAGTAGCCGGGTGTCTACGGGAATGGCTAATCGCTGACCGAGGTAATGTGATAACCACTGGGCCTGATTAAACCCTCGGGTAAATTGCCGCCGCCAATGGAGGGGAACTGACAAAATCAGCTCGGGAAGTATTTCCTGAGACGTGAGTTCACACAGCAATAGCTCTGCCAGCACAGTCCCTCGGCTAAACTGAGCATGATGTTTAAAGCCATTGATCAGTTTATTGATGGGGAATTCATAACGTAGCGGAGCAATACAGTGGGTAAAGGCCGGTGGGTTTGCGATGCACTTGCCACAAGTGACGCTATTAATAAGAGTGCTGCCGGTAGAGTTCATTGGCAGAGCGCAGCATTGACAGGCGGGTTGGTTTAGGTGTAATTCGGCTTCACACCCCTCGCATAGATCCAATGGGCGTTTTGATAATGCGCTACAGAGTACGCAGCGTCCGGGGAAAAGATAATAACTGCCACGTTGTAAGGCTGCAGAGCAGCGCTGGAACAGGGTGGTTGTTCTCGAGTGTCCTATCATAGCTGTTAACCTTAAATCCATTTTTGGTTGACAGTGGAGCTACCTCACTTATCATAGCGAGTCAGATAAAGAATACGTGAGACTACCTATGCCTGCCAGCAGCAAAACTGCAATCCGCCAAGATTGGACAAGAGACGAAGTTCTCGCAATGTTTAATCAGCCGTTCAATGACTTATTGTTTCAGGCACAGGTAGTGCATCGGCAGTACTTTGACCCTAATGAAGTGCAACTGAGTACATTGCTTTCGATTAAAACGGGCGCCTGCCCGGAGGATTGTAAATACTGCCCCCAGAGCAGTCGTTACGATACCGGCCTAGAGAAAGAAAAGCTGATGGCCGTTGAGCAGGTGATCAAAGAGGCCAGGGCTGCCAAGGCGACGGGCGCTACCCGTTTTTGTATGGGTGCCGCTTGGCGCTCACCCAAGGATAAGGATTTACCCTACGTTGCCGAGATGGTTCGCGAGGTGAAATCTCTGGGAATGGAAACCTGTATGACACTGGGTATGTTGAAGGAAGGCCAGGCACAGATGCTTGCTGATGCGGGACTGGATTATTACAACCACAATCTTGATACCTCACCGGAATACTACGGCGAAATTATTACCACACGTACCTACGAAGACCGTCTGGATACGCTGGGCAATGTGCGCAAGGCGGGAATGAAAGTCTGTGCCGGCGGCATTGTTGGTATGGGTGAAGGCGAAAAAGACCGTGCGGGGTTGCTGATGCAACTGGCGAATCTTCCCCAGCAACCAGAATCAGTGCCTATCAATATGCTGGTTAAAGTAGCAGGTACACCACTGGAGCAGCAGGAGGATTTAGACCCTTTTGAGTTTATTCGCACCATTGCAGTGGCCCGTATTATGATGCCCAAATCCCATGTCCGGTTGTCTGCTGGCCGGGAAGAGATGAATGACCAAATGCAGGCTTTGGCCTTTATGGCCGGTGCCAATTCCATTTTTTACTGTGAAAAACTCCTCACCACGCCAAACCCTAAAGCCAACAAAGATATGGAGCTGCTTGAGCGGTTAGGCATTAAGCCCGAGTCCTATCGCGTTGATCGGGATAGCGAGGAGGAAGAGGAGGTACTCCATCAAGCGATGGCTGAGGCTGAGACTGGCCACCTGTTTTATAACGCAGCCAAGTAGAATGGTGACCACTCCCTATGTCGTCTTCTAAGTCATCCTCCAAGTCTTCATCGATGGACTCAGAGCTTCAAGTTAAGTTGGAGCAGCGCAAGGTAGATAACCTCTATCGGCAGCGCCATGTCCTGGAGTCGGCTCAGGATGTTCAGGTACAAGTGGATGGCAAAACCTGTGTGGCATTCTGTAGCAATGATTACCTTGGCCTTGCTAGCCACCCAGCGGTAATTGATAGTCTACGCCGTGGGGCTGAAACCTACGGTGTGGGCAGTGGTGCTTCCCATCTTATTTATGGCCATTCTTATGAGCATCATGCTCTTGAAGAGGAGCTGGCTGCTTTTACAGGCCGGCCCAGAGCATTACTATTTTCCACCGGTTATATGGCCAACCTTGGCACTATTCGAGCGTTGGCTGATAAAGGCGATCATGTTTTTGAGGATCGCCTAAACCACGCCTCTTTACTGGATGGCGGTTTGGCCAGTGGTGCTCGTTGTCACCGCTACCATCATGCTGACAGCAATGATCTTAGCCGGCGTATGCAAAAAGTGACCAGCGGACGAAAGCTGGTGGTGACCGATGGTGTCTTTAGTATGGATGGTGACTTGGCACCTTTGCCTGCGCTCGTTGAGGCTTGCCGGCAACACAATGGTTGGTTAATGGTTGATGACGCACACGGTTTTGGTGCGTTAGGTGACAGTGGCGGTGGTATTACTGAGCATTATGGTCTGGGGCTCAGTGAGTTACCGATTTTGATGGGCACTCTGGGTAAAGGTTTTGGGACATTCGGCGCCTTTGTCGCGGGTTCCGATGCCTTGATTGAAACCCTGATCCAATATGCCCGTACCTATATTTACACCACTGCATTACCCCCGGCGGTGGCTTCAGCGACTCGTATCAGTTTGAAAATTTTACAGCGGGAAACCTGGCGGAGAGAACAGTTAAAAAACCTGATTGAGCGTTTTAGATCAGGGGTTGAAGAGCTGGGGCTGGAATTAATGGCATCGACAACACCGATCCAACCCGTATTGCTCCATGATGATGAACTGACCCAAAAAGTGGGTGAGCAGCTTAGAATCAGAGGTTTTCTTGTGGGCGCAATTCGGCCACCTACCGTGCCGGTGGGCAGTGCGCGGTTACGTATAACACTCTGTGCGGAGCACACCGAAGAGCAGGTGGATAGACTGCTTGATGCCATGGACAAAACCTTGGTTGACCTCCGGAGCAAGGGCGGATGATAGCTACGGCAGCCAATAAAGTACTACCTTCTCCGTTAGCGGTTTATGACTATCCCTGTCAGGGTAATAAAATTCAGCCAGAGCCTTTGGTGTTGCTACATGGCTGGGGTAGCGATAGCCGTATTTGGCAGACCCTACTGCCAGAACTGACTCAGCACCTGCATGTGATGGCGATAGATTTACCGGGGTTTGGTCAGAGCCTGCCTTTGGGGCAAGACGTACCCTTGGATAAACAGGGCATTGAGCACTATTTGGATGCCATTGGCGCGGTACTTCCCGCACGCTGTACACTGCTAGGTTGGTCTTTAGGTGGCATGCTGGCGACGATGCTGACTAGCCGTTATCCGGAACGATTCAATAGTCTTATCACGATTGCCAGTAATGGCTGTTTTGTTCAGCAACCCAATTGGTCTTGTGCAATGCCTGCACAAACGTTTGATGCGTTTTTTGAGTTATTCCAGCAGCAACCTGCACTTTGCTTGAAGCGTTTCCATGGCCTACAGTGCCGTGGTGACAAGATGGAACGGCCCCTGCTGAAAACCCTGAGAGAAACTTTTAATCATGTCCCCGAGGCGCCTGATGATAGCTGTTGGCGCAGAGGACTAGAGTTGTTGTCTGAGATTGATAACCGGAAGGCTTTGCAATCACTCAAGGTGCGCGGGCTGCACATCTACGGTGATACTGATCAGCTAGTACCTGTTGCTGCTGCCTGTGACATTAAGGCATTGAATCATAGCCAGCAGGTCGAGATTTTGGAAAACACCGCACATGTGCCTCAGTTAAGTTGCCCAGAGCAACTGGCTTCAAAAATCTGTGCTTTTTTACGAGAGGGGCGTTACCACCTAGATAAACAGCGGGTGGCGGATTCATTTAGTCGTGCTGCCAGCAGCTATGATTCAGTGGCTCGCTTACAGCGTCAGGTGGGGCAGCGGTTGATCGAGGCACTTCCTGATATCGATCCATCGCTGGAACAGCTCGATCAGTGTGACGCCTTTAAAATTATCGACCTGGGGTGCGGCACGGGCTATTTCACCGAGCAGCTTGCTAAAAAATATCCATTTGCGGATATTACCGGCATCGACTTGGCGCTGGGGATGTTGGATTTTGCCTCCAGTGAACGCGATATGCCTGCTACCTGGTTGTGTGGTGATGCAGAAGATATTCCCTTGGCGGATAATTCTGTAGACCTAATTTTTTCCAACCTGGCCTTTCAGTGGTGTGAACAATTACCGGTGTTAGCCTCTGAAATTGTCCGAGTGCTAAAGCCTGGGGGGGTTATAGCGTTTACGTCCCTAGGGCAAAAGACACTATTTGAGCTTCGTGAGTCCTGGGCTGCAGTGGATGACTATGTACATGTAAACCGCTTCCTTGAAGCGAATCATTGGCAAGATGTATTTACCAAAGCGGGTATGGTTTTTCAGAATTTTGAAACAGATACGTGCTTGTTGCCTTACCGGGATCTTAGGCACCTGACGAGCGAACTGAAGGGCTTGGGTGCTCACAATGTCAATGTGGGGCAGAATCGCGGGCTGACCGGGCGTGAACATATCCGGAAACTAGTGAGTGTTTATGAAAAATACCGCAATCCCCAAGGAGAATTACCGGCGACCTGGGAGGTGATTTACGGAGTGGCCCATTGCAATGTCTAGCGCCTATTTTGTGACAGGCACCGGTACCGGTGTAGGAAAAACCCTAGTGACAGCCGGATTATTAGCCGCGGCACGACAACAAGGGTTGAGTACCGCCGGCCTCAAGCCCGTAGCTGCAGGTTGTGAGTTGGTTGACGGTGAATTGCGCAATGAAGATGCATTGGCGCTCCAGGCACAGACGACCTTACCCATCAGTTACGAACAGATTAATCCAGTGGCGTTGGAACCCGCTATTGCACCACATATTGCTGCCGCAGAAGCCGGACGCCGGTTGAGTGCAGACCGGCTGGCAGGGGTTTGTCGTGGGGTGATGATGCAGCGTCCCGACCTAACCTTGATAGAGGGTGCAGGTGGTTGGCGAGTACCACTGAATGACCGAGAAACCTTTGCCGAGGTGGCAAAAATCATGCAGTTGCCAGTCATACTGGTGGTGGGCATGGATCTTGGCTGTATTAATTTGGCCTTATTGACAGCCGAGGCTGTTCAACATGATGGTCTGACCCTGGCGGGTTGGGTGGCCAATCAGGTTGTTCCCGCGATGGATCGTTATCAGGAAAATCTCCACACCTTGCAACGTAGGATTCCCTGCCCCATGATTGGTGAAGTGCCCTATCAGCCAGGGTTGGATGCTGAGCGAGTGGTAGAGCACCTGAGACTGGATATTTTGCTAGGGCAAGCTACCGTAACTAATGTTTAACAGTATTAGGTTTAGAAGTAACAAGCGTTTAAACGTAACAAATTAATGGGATAGCAATTGCCATGGGTATGAGAAGCGAAGACGAGTATAACGAAGAAGATCTGGCTCGAATTAACGAAGCGCTTAATGAAGGGATTCATTCTGTAGAGCGTAAACCCTTTAGGTTCAGCCTGTTATTTTTGTGGTGGATTGTTGTGGCTGGTTTGGGTGCAGCAGCTTGGTATTTCGCTAAGTTTGCGGGTGTTATTTAGTCGATTATCGGATTACCTGTGGTCTATGTATTAAAACAGCCCAGCAAATGCTGGGCTGTGTTTAAGATACTCTTTCTTATATTCTTTTTATTATCAGAACAGAGCGGCGTAAATGGCACCTAAACGTCTTTTACCCGCACCATCAACTTACCGGTATTTTCACCAGTATAAAGTTTTTTAACAGATTGTAAGGCGGTTTCCAAACCGTCGGATACATCAAGACGAGCTTTTAATTTACCCTCAGCCATCCATTTTACGAGTGCTTCCGTTGCTTCTGGATAGCGATCCATATAGTCGAGAAT
>JAGPWA010000073.1 GCA_018066715.1 Porticoccus sp.
AATGAGAGCCTTACCCAATATGACACTCATATCCTCATCTGTCATATTTGAGAGAGCAGAAAAGTCTTCTGGAGTAGTGAGCTTTGACATCAGGTGAGATGACATGGTCGCCAATGGTTGTCCGGCTTCCACCTTCTCTTGCTTGCCATCAACTAGAAATTTAACTAATCCATTTTCCGGCATCCTCAAGGAGTACTTATCTATCTGCACATCACCAAATATAGATTTAGCCGAGAACAAAAAGAAATAGATTTTAGTTAATAGTACAGAAGCCAAACCAAGCCCTATCACCAAAAAAACAAGCGTTCCTAATATCGACAACACCCGTTCCTTCACAGTCTTTGCCTGTAACTCTTTTGGCTTTCTTTTCTTTACATGTGTTTCTTTTTGTAATGTCGTTATGATCTCATCCAGACTAGCCATATCACCCGCGACAAAGGAGCTTACAATACACCGTATCGATTTTTGAGATCTAATATCAAGATCAATAAATTCAGCTCTTGTGACGCTATCCTTGGAGCTTATCACCCTTAGCTTTACTGGAATGGTGACTGTTATTCCATCCACAACAAAGTTCAAAGCGCCACTTTTTATCAGCCCTTCTGTGCTAGAGAAGTCTTCAAGTTTCACACCACCCAGTGAAATATCAAGAATTTTGCTTTCTTTATTCTCACATGAAAAAAACCCAGTTATCTTAATTCTAATATTCTGCCGTTCATCCTGAGCCTCATGAACAATGCTGTGCTCTATATCACCCATTACAACCTTCCATTTAATCTGTATAACTTATTATCAAACCTACCAGGCTAAAAAATATTGAGATCGAGCTAATCAGCATAGCCTTGCTTGAAATGATATTCATAAAGCAATCGATCTTATCGCTACTTTTTGCTAAAACTGTTTTCTGTCTTGTCCACGACTGCTTGTCAAGATGGAAAAGTGCATAAACTTTTACTACAGAACCAACAATTTGGTTGTAATAAAGCGCAAGAGGGTACATTGAGCCGACATAATGGCCACTGGATAAAAACGATAACGCCACAATAGACCGCGTTAATAAAACCCAGAACACATAAACAAATAAATATTTGATGTCATAGACTAGACTTGCTACTAGAGTTACAGACAGGCCTAAAAGCGATGTCCACATTGATACCCTTTGATCTAGCAATACATACGATGCAAAGTTCCCTAAACGTTTTCTGCCTAAATATTTGAACGCTCTAAAATTTTGCCTCAACGAGTTTCCATACCACCTAAACATTAAAACCACTGTTGACTTAAAAAAGCTCTCAGAGGGAGGATCTTCGACAGTTAAAGTCTTACTATCAGGGACATAATAAGTATCCCACCCGCTTTTCATTAAGCTGAACCAGCTTGATTTATCATCGCCTGTCAGAAATTTAAACCGCCCCAACCGCCAGTGATCCAGGTAGTCAGAACTAACATCATTTATAAACTCTTTACTTGTTAAGAGGTTCGCCCTAAAAAAGGACAACCGGCCGGTCATTGTTAACACTCTTTTGGAAAGAGACATCGAGCACATATTTATATGCCGCTGTACAAACCTCATTGCGTGCCATTGTTGAGAGAAGAAGCTCCCTCTCACCGTGCAGTATTCATCAGTTGTAACACCGCCGACAGAAGGGAATACTGAAAAAACTGAAACGGCTTTTTCAACGCAGCCTGGAACTAATAGGGTATCACCATCAACAACGCCTACCACTGAACCTTCCTGGGGCTCACATCGTGAAACGGCCCTGAACGCATGCCCTAAACCATCTCTCTTCCCAGTCCCCCTAGCTCTAATGATAACCAGCTTCACTCTCTCGCTATCTTCTACTGTCTTCTTCATTGTTTCTTTAATAAGCCGCTCATCGCCTTTTTCAACGATAGAAACAACAACAGTTACAGGCATATCCAGATTGTTACATTCCTTAAAAACAGACTGATACACTTTGAAAGTTGTATCTGAAGGAATACGAAAGCTCGTGACTACAATAAACATTTCTGGAGGCATCGCATCAGCCCCAATCTCATCCACGGCCTTCCGAACTTTGGGAAATTTATAATAAAGAAAATACATACCACGACAAAAGTGAATCAAAGCATTGGTATATCGCCACATTGCGATAAAACCCAACGCAAAGATAAATTTTTTGTCATTTACATCAAAATATTCATTTCCAACAACATCGGCCAACGTCACTAATATCAGACCGATGCATAACCAGCCGAATATATCTAAGACTTTTAATTTAAGTTTACTGTTCATATCAATATAACTACCAGCAAATACCCCGGTATGTTTCATCGCTTTTCTGAGAGAAAACCCCCTGTAAATCAACTACTTTTTTAGTGTTCGGGTTTTTTTCTATTAATTTTGTATACTCTGGATTGCTATTGCCGATAACAAGCACATCACTTGACTCAATAACCTCACCCAAGTCATCATGTAGCAAGCTGGATATATGGTTTATTTTATTGCAGATATATTCTTTATTAGCGCCATTGAGCTTTGCATAACTTACATCCTTGTCATATATTTTTAGCTCATATCCCTTACCCAGTAATCTTTCAACCAATTCTATTATTGGACTTTCCCGCAGGTCATCAGTGCCAAACTTAAAACTGATCCCCAAAATTGTTACCTTTTTATCACCAAAACTTTCAACTAGCTTCAAGCCCCTTTCCAGCTGAGCTCTATTGCTTGTCATAACAGAACTTAATAATGGTGTGGCAACACTTAAATCCCAAGCTTTATGCGTAAGAGCTCTTACATCTTTTGGCAAACACGAGCCCCCAAATGCAAATCCCGGTCTCATATAGTAGTCAGATATATTAAGAACCCGGTCAGCGCATACAATATCCATAGCCCTTCGACCATCAATAGCAAGCTTTTTGGAAATCGCACCAATTTCATTTGCAAAACATACTTTGATTGCATGCCAGACATTGCAGCTATACTTAACCACTTCCGCTGTTTCTATTTCTTCAAGAAATAGCTTGGCATCAATGTCCTGATACAATAAGGAAACCTTTTTGGCGACCTCATTATTAGAGGCACCCACGACAATCATTGGGGGCTTGTAAAAATCCTGAATGGCAGTGCTTTCTCTTAAAAACTCCGGGTTCATAGCCAGATCAAACCCT
The DNA here is from genome assembly GCA_018066715.1 of Porticoccus sp. GTDB lineage: Bacteria > Pseudomonadota > Gammaproteobacteria > Pseudomonadales > Porticoccaceae > Porticoccus. The sequence continues at coordinate 3,154 of JAGPWA010000073.1, forward strand.
TCGCCCATCTTCTTTCCTGAGCTTCTCTCTATGACTCCTTTCACTACACCCAAGGTCGTTCCTGGCAGAACGGTGCTCCTTATGACAATGATATGGCCTTCATCTTTATTTTTTAGCGCCTCACCAATTTGCATGCAGACTCTCTCGATATACGTCAGGTCTAGATCACCATTCTCTTTCCCTGGGGTACCAACACAAACTATCGAGACATTCGTTTCACGAATGGCGGCATCTATATCCGAAGTGGCCGTCAACTTACCACTTTTTATTCCCTTCTGAATCAGCTCATCGAGCCCGGCCTCAACTATGGGAGACTTTCCGCTTTTGATGAGAGAGACCTTGTCCTCACTGACATCAACACCAATGACTGAATGCCCCATTTCAGCAAAACAAGCCGAACTTACTGCACCAACATAGCCCAGACCAATAATGCTTATATCCATAGTTTTCTCTCTTACCAGCAGATGTACAAAGAAACTGCACATAAATTGTTAAATATTAGGTGCTAAGCGAAACAGCCCGCCACTCCTCGCAGCAAATAACGTGCCAAGACCCACATTAAAATCGGTTGTAAATAAACCTAAGACACCCTTATAGCTTTTACAAAAAATAAACTGGCCTCTTAATCGTTACAACTTGAAGCGTACGATAACTTTGTGCCAAGCCTATGACAAAAATCGATATGACTCACCACACAGGAAACCCACAAGGAATACCCACCCAGCATGGAAAATTCTATGCCGCGGAAGGATCTTGTAGGTAAAAAAGTGAACGAATTAAATTACTATGAATAAAAAATAACTCATCTCGTCCCTGAAACACATTGTTATTACGCATAATTTTGCGGTCGCGGAGCATAACTTATTTTTATTAAAAACCCAAGCCTCTTATAGTGCTGACACTTAGCCTTCAATAACCCTTAAAAGCCACAACACACCTCTTCCAATGTTTTATAATGTCCCCTTTTCTAGGTTCAGAATTTACGACCGGCTCGAATAACCTCCCACTATCGTGGCTAGAGTCTCCACACGCTCAGCCTTGGGCTAGTGTTGGAGAATCAATGCATTGATACCACCGTCTGGATTTAAGCTGGCTCAACATGAATCATGTGCGGCTAATCAAGGCAATTATATTGATTTCACTGCCCCTGGGGTGGACATCCCCTGACAAGAACATCTTTTTTCTCCCCCTACGTTTTATTCCTTGCCACGCAATATATTCCAAAAAATAAGTCTTTATCGCGTAAGGTCATCATGGCCCTTTTGAAAGAGAATGCTGAAGGTTTAGGCCGTGCCTCGAAGGACAACCTTTATGGCTGAGGGCCCATCAATTCTGAAACTATAAAATTGATCAACAAGGCTTACATGAAGAGGGCTGCCGGCATATTTCTAGTCATATTTGGAGTATGACTTTAAGGGGCTAAGAAAGTATGGTGTTTACTATCCACGAAACATAGGCTTCCATCCTGTGAAATTTAAAATACACTTAGACATAGACAGTACGGATAAAACAGCTGTCGATGTTTTAGGTGAAAGTACCGAATTAACCAGACAAGCTATTAAGCAGGCCATGACTAAAGGTGCTGTGTGGTTGACCCGCAACATGAGCACCCAGCGTGTCCGGCGAGCTGACAAGCCCTTAAAACCTGGTGACGAATTACACCTTTACTTTGACCAGACCGTTCTGGAACAACAGCCTAACAATGCAGCACTGGTTGTCGACGAGGGACTTTATAGCATTTGGTATAAGCCCTACGGGATGCTGTGCCAAGGATCAAAGTGGGGAGACCATTGCACTATCAACCGCTGGGTAGAGAAAAATCTTGAACCACAGCGTCCTGCTTTTATTGTGCATCGGCTGGACCGCGCAGCGACTGGATTAATTATTATTGCTCACCAGAAAAAAATAGCCGCCTATTTTTCCAATTTATTTCAATGTCGTGAAATTGAGAAAAAGTATCAGGCAATTGTTGAGGGTGAATTTCCTGATAAGATCAAACTCAACGCTGATATCGAAAACAAACCCGCGCTGAGCCACGCAAAAGCTATTGCATATAACCCTTCAACCAACCAATCCTTGGTTGATGTCACCATAGAAACGGGCAGGAAACATCAAATTCGGCGACACTTATCGGAAGCAGGCTTCCCTATTATCGGCGATAGACTTTATGGCCAAAGTGATGAATATACTTCCGACCTATGCTTGAGCTCATATTACCTCTCCTTTGTCTCACCCTCTGACCATGTCAAAAAAAACTACCACCTGCCCGACAATTTACGACTTCAATTTAAGTACTAAAAGCATCTGGGGCGACTAAGTTGCAGGCTGCACCACTCTGCCTATAATGAACTCACAAACAAAAATGCAGTCTCTACATAAATGAAAAAGCCACAAGGAGTTTACGCATGAGCGAAGAAATGAACCTCGAAGGTGTTGTCTCGATCAACTGGCAAAATGTAGAAGCAGAGGAGGCCGCACCAGGTATTACCCAACGAGTTTTATGGCAAGGAGATAACGATAAAAGAGTGGTGGTGTTTGAATTCAAACCTGGTTCTGTTTATCCCGGCCTTGATGTACACGAGCCCGGACCAGAGCAAGTGTTTGTCATTTCTGGAGATTTGAGCGGTGACGGAAACACCTATCGAGCAGGCGATTTTATTCATTACCCAGTAGGCACATCTCATATACCGCAATCAAAAAACGGGTGCGTCCTTTTGGTGACCTTTCCCGAAGGCTAGAACAGTCATTTGGCCTCGAAAAACATTTTCTAATTGGCTTCAGGATGTTATCTAACTTGGTTTAGGTTGTTATAGCCTAAACTATTGTTATATTTCTGGTTATAAGTCTATAACGTGTTGTGATTACTCGTTGACTACCTGGTTAAGTGGTATATACTCTGCTCAGCTTGAAAGTACGTCTTATATTTATGCACACCATTTCGATGTCTCGTCTTTAGTAGCTCGTCCGGTTCTTCATAAGTAATAGCAACACATTTCAGCAAAACTGGCCTTATTTTAAAGGCTTTAATTACTATTGATTTATAGGATATGACTATGTCTACTACTACTGGTACCGTTAAATGGTTCAACGAATCTAAAGGTTTTGGCTTTATCGAGCAAGAATCTGGTCCCGATGTTTTTGCTCACTTCAGCGCCATTTCATCTTCAGGCTTCAAAACCCTGATCGAAGGCCAAAAAGTTGAGTTCACTGTTACTCAAGGCCAAAAAGGTCCTCAAGCAGAGAACATCGTAGTTGTTTAATTTATAACACTACTACAAGGTCGGCATTCATTGTAATGCTGGCCACCTGACACTCCCTAGGAGTTGAAGGTAAAAAGGGCAAGACTTACGTCTTGCCCTTTTTTATTGTCTAAACTTTATTGTCTGAACAATTACACCGAAACGGCATGGTTTTAGCCAACAAGGTTTAGACAAAGAGTGACGAAGAGGGCATTCAGCTCCTCCTCTCCGCTCTTAATCGTTAATTATCCTCTTGCTAGATCCTGCCTAGCCTCTTGCTCCAGCAGATCGTCCTCTGCCAGCACCGGAATTGTGCGAGCGAGCACCGCTCTTATTACCACCCCGATTGCCTCCAGCGTTACCGCCAGACCGGGATCTACCGCCACCACCACCACGATTCTGTCGCCCATTTTGGATAGGCTCAGCTTTGATAGATGGATCAGGTGTAAAGCCATCAATGGCTACCTTAGGCACTTCAGTCTTGAGAAGACGCTCAATATCACGCAGTAGCTTGTGCTCATCCACACAGACCAGTGATACAGCTTCTCCTTCATTACCAGCGCGACCTGTACGACCAATTCGGTGTACGTAATCTTCTGGCACATTGGGAAGTTCATAGTTAACCACGTGCGGCAGCTGGTCGATATCAAGACCACGTGCAGCAATATCAGTGGCCACCAGTACACGTACGGCCCCACGCTTAAAGTCTGCCAGTGCTTTAGTACGCGCACCCTGACTTTTATTACCGTGAATAGCTGCGGAAGTAAGGCCATCTTGACCCAACTGCTCGGCGAGACGGTTGGCGCCATGTTTAGTACGGGTAAAAACCAGCACCTGTTTCCAGTTGCCCGAGCCAATCAGAAGAGAAAGCAATTCACGCTTCCGGCCCTTATCGACAAAATGAGCGACCTGGGAAACACTCTCAGCAGTGGTATTGCGACGCGCCACTTCAATTAAGACAGGGGAATCCAGTAAGCCATCAGCCAAACGTTTAATCTCATTCGAGAAAGTGGCAGAAAACAGCAGGTTCTGACGCCGCTTAGGCATCAGAGCTAATACTTTGCGAATATCATGAATAAAGCCCATATCCAGCATACGGTCTGCTTCATCCAGCACTAGAACTTCCACTTGGGATAAATCCAAGGTTTTCTGGCCCACGTGGTCTAAAAGACGACCAGGTGTAGCCACCAAAATATCAACACCCTTTCTGAGGGTCGCAATTTGTGGATTAATTTTAACGCCACCAAAGATAACAGCAGATCGCATAGGCAAATATTTGCCATAGGTTGCGACACTTTCACCCACTTGAGCCGCTAGCTCTCGTGTTGGTGTAAGCACTAAGGCCCGTACAGGACGATAACCGTTGGCAGGCTTTTGGGCACTCAGCCGTTGTAATAAAGGCAGTGTAAAACCGGCGGTTTTTCCCGTACCAGTTTGAGCACCAGCCAAAACATCATGACCCTCAAGTACAGTGGGGATAGCTTTAGCTTGTATCGGTGTGGGTTCGGTGTAGCCCTGTTCGGACACAGCACGAAGTATTTCGGCCGAAAGGCCGAGATCAGTAAACAACATAAAAAATAGAACTCCAGAACCAGCCTACTCTATGCACTTGGCACAACGACGGTCTAAGGCTGGAAATAATTAAATAGGGCGTCTGGAAATATCGAAAGGAAACTACCAAGAACACTACTTAGAACATAAAGGTGCCGACCGATGGGCACCAAGACGGCGGCGACTATAACAGGGGCCACTAGGCAAGTCCAACCTATGTACCGGAGGGGTAACCCGTTTTTACAGCATTATTACTCTTCAAATGTATAAACATCACTACCGGGGTGAAAGGCCATCCAGGCAAACCAATACGCTGTCACTGAAGTAAGAACTTCACCCTTATTATCAAGAATCCGGGCACTGCGATCTTTCGCGCTATATTCAACACTCAATACTTTCCCGTTAACGGTATCCACAAGTGGGATTTTTCCGCGAGCCAACTCAAAAAATGGGTAGGCTTTGGTTTTATCACCCAGCTCAATACCGATCACCATCTCTTTCGGATGATAACGCTTGTCATAATTAGAGAGAGGGAACAGGATTCTTCGACTTTTATCATACGCTGGGTAAGGGCTTGATCCATAGTTACGGTAGAACCCCGTTTCACCGGATAAGACGAGTGTATCGGGATGACGCTCACGCCATATCCGCCAAGTGGTATGCTCCACAGGAAGCTTCTCAAGATAAGTACCCTTTAAGGGGCCACTGATCGCCCTACCCTCCATTTGCGACCACAGCGAATCTGTATTCCGGTCATACATGAGTAAATCATTGTTGTAGAGAAGCCCTGATACCCCAAACTCCAAACGATTCCCCTCGACCACGGGGTTAAATACCACACCGGTACCACAAAGGGGGCAATAGCTCAGGGTAACTGGCTGGCCATTGAATATATCATTGACCAATTCGTGATAGTCCAGAATACCAATGGGATAGGCTTTTATAACGCCGTTAACATTCACTCCCAACAATTTGTCGTCAAGTGACAGGAATCCGGCATCAGAAGCACTGATAAATTTTGGGTCATCAAGAGAAGGAATACCATCACGAGCGGGTCCACCCCCGTATATCTCATTGATGGGAATCAGCGGTTCGCTAATAACAAAGCCGTTTCTTTCTACGGGGGAACTAGCAACCAGGGGGCAAAACAATACCAGCAGTAATGTAACAATCACCCCAGGGTGTGATGATTGCCACACTCTGCATTTTCGCTTCATAAGATTCATTTTCTCAACCTAGCTATTTAGCCACCTGCTTTTATCCGCTATCTACTATGGACACCGGCAAGAGGCAATCGTTGACGACGAGAGAGAGAAATTTTCTAGAGTGGCCTGATAAAATCAGCCGAGGCATGAGGTCGCCCCCTGAATACGGGGCAACCTATACCTTATGTTATCGAGAAATTTTAATACTAAGATACAACAAGGTCTGTCCCTATCTATTTAGTAGACCTCTTAAACCACCCACCTTTTCTTCGGCTTGCTTCTTGAGCTGGTCGCCGGCATCTTTCAGAGCCCCGGAATTGGTCACGGCACTTGATGCACTTTTATTAATGGAGGTGAGTATCTGATTGACCACCTCAGTAGCAGTGGCACCACCAGACTTCTCACCAATACCGGTTATTTTGATAGCTGGCAGCACTAAACTAATGGGTTTGCTGCCCAGTAGGGCATTGCTGTAACTAATATTACCGCCGGTGATCTGGAAATCTTTAATAATCAGCTTCTTGGCTGCAGTTTCCTCACCACCTTCTTCCGGTGCGGCACTGCCACTGCTGGAGCCCAGCGCCTGCTCAACATTTTTTTGTAATTGATCGAGGTTGCTCCCACCCTTTAACGACTCATAGGTGATTTCAGGTGCAATGATACGAAGACTATTAATAACAATGACATCTGTGGTCAAAGATTTTGGTTCAATGGCTAGAGAAATCTCACCCAGTGAGAATGCATTGGGTGTTTTAAAACCAGCAGGATTGCCCACGACCAGACCACGGAGACTACCCTCCCCCGAGGTTAACGATAAGTCCACATCACTCAATGTCACGTTTGATTTGGTCAACTCCGGCCCCATGGTTTCCACCACAGCCTTGATGCCTTTATCTAGGTTGAGCACTCCGACAACCAGCACAATAGCCAGCACTACGACCAAACCCGCTAAAATTTTAAACAATGTTTTCATTATTCTTCTCCGTTAAAAAAATAAATCCCTATTTGATGATTCTAGGCCCACAATCTTACAATAGTATGATATTGAGGGCGGATAGCCCATACCGAATTAAGGATGCCTAATGGCACAGCCCCTTCAAAGTGGCCCCGGATATTTATTTCAGGGGTTAAAGCTGCTCAACCATCCAAAGATACGCTGGTTCGTCATTGGCCCACTGCTCATCAATATTGTTCTATTTGTTGGTCTGACTACACTGGCGGTGGAGCAATTCGGCACCTTGCTCTCATGGCTTACTGGTAAGATTCCCGAGTGGCTAAGCTTTGTTGCCTGGATTTTTTGGATACTCTTCGGTGGTTTTCTCTTATTGGTCTATGGCTACAGTTTTGCCATCCTCGGAAATATTCTGGCATCACCCTTCTACGGGCCATTGGCAGAACGCGTCGAAGAGGTGCTAACAGGCAACCATCGCTCATCGACAAGGACAGGCAAGCAACTATTAGCCCTTGCAGGGCGCTCGATGAAACGAGAGTTCATCAAGTTGGGGTATTTTTTACCGAGAATTATTGGTGTGTTGTTATTGACCTTGGCACTGTCTTTTATACCGGTCTTAAACCTGCTGGGACCAGCTATTGCTTTTTTCTGGGGGGCTTGGTCTCTGGCGCTACAGTATTTGGACTATCCTGCAGACAATAACCAGATTGGATTCGTTCAATTACGGGAAGAATTAAGAAATCGACGCCTGATATCACTCAGCTTTGGTGGCAGCGTATTGATTGCCACCACCATACCGATTTTAAACCTGTTTACTATGCCAGCATCTGTGATCGGAGCG
>JAGPWA010000078.1 GCA_018066715.1 Porticoccus sp.
AGTATCACTGAAAACGTCACACCTGAACTGATTTCTTTTTCGATTGACGATTAACATCGTGTCTACTTTTTGTCGGTAGGATCAAAATTATTCCTCCCGAAAGGCATCAATAGATGCTTAGTCCCGCTGGAGCAGAAAGGCGGCATATTTATTGTTGACTCTACTTATTCATGACTAATAGCGTATAACCTAGTAACGTCTCTTCAGTACGTATAAAAGCTACTAGTAACATCCATTGAAGAAGGCCCTGTATTCATGTCTGACGAGCTTCAAATACACTTACGTGACAATATTCGCCTGCTGGGTAGCATCCTAGGTGACACCATTCGCTCACAGGTTGGCGAAGGCTTATATAACATCGTCGAGGAGATTCGCGATCTCGCTATTGGTAGCCACGCAACCAATGACTGGACCAAGTTAGTCGAATTAATGGGGCAGTTGTCCGATGACGAATTGGTGCCCGTAGCCCGTGCTTTTAGCCACTTCCTGAATTACGCCAATATTGCCGAGCAACACCATCAGGTTAGTTGTGGGCGTGAACAGTTACGCAATGAAGACCTTATCGATAACCATCCCTTACCGGGATCGTTGACAGAATTGTTGCCACGCCTTTTAGCCAAGGGGATTACCGGTGATGCACTTTACGATGCGGTCACAACGATGCAGGTGGAGTTAGTGTTAACCGCCCACCCAACAGAAATTACCCGCCGTACTCTGCGCCGAAAATTTAATGAAATTAGCGAGACGCTGACGGTCCTCGACGACAGTGATACAACACCGATTCAGCATCAACAACAGCTTGAGCGTTTGCGTCGTCGTGTTTTGTCTCACTGGCATACCGATGAGATTCGCCGCGAGAAACCGACACCCATAGATGAGGCCAAATGGGGCTATGCTACGGTAGAAGAAACCCTATGGAGGGCGTTACCCGACTTTTTACGTGAACTAGACAGACAGCTATTTGAGCACACAGGGAAACACCTGCCTTTAACGGCTACCCCCATTCGCTTTACCTCGTGGATGGGTGGCGATCGCGACGGCAACCCCAATGTAACGGCAAAAGTAACGGAACAAGTTATTACCCTAGGGCGCTGGCAAGCTGCAGATTTATTATTCAATGATATTAATGAGTTGCGCGAAGACCTATCGGTTGCCGAATGCAACCAAGCGCTACGAGATAAAGTGGGCGATAACCCGGAACCCTATCGAGAATTTTTACGTGATATACGTAAACGATTACAGAATACCCGCGATTGGGCCGAGGCGAAATTAAGGGGGCGGGAGTTAGACCTGCCTATTTATTTGTACGATCACGAGATATTAGAGCCCTTACAGCTGATGTACGATTCATTGGTTGAATGTGGCATGCAGGGTATTGCCGAAGGCAGCTTGGCAACCGTTATTCGTCGTGTGTCCTGTTTTGGTATGACATTGCTGCGATTAGACATTCGCCAAGATTCGGCACGTCATTGTGATGCTATTAGCGAAATAACAGATTACCTTGGTATAACAAAAAATGAGGTTTCTTATAAAGACTGGAGTGAAGAAGATAAACAAGCCTTTTTACTCGATGAAATTCAAAACCTGCGCCCTTTAATTCCGGCCAATTTTCCCGCTTCGGCCGATACCAAAGAAGTACTCGATACATTTAACGTGTTATCGCAACAACCACCTTCCGCCCTAGGTGCTTATATTATATCCATGGCGACACACCCGTCCGATGTTTTGGCTGTGCGTTTATTGCAGCAAAAAACGGGTTGTCAGCATCCGCAACGTATCGTGCCGTTATTCGAAACACTGAGTGATTTAGAAGGTGCGGCACAAGCTATCGACCGTTTGCTCTCTATTGCTGACTATAAGAGTGCTATTAGTGGCCATCAGGAAGTGATGATCGGTTATTCAGACTCTGCCAAAGATGCCGGTTTTTTCGCCGCCTCTTGGGGACAATATCGTGCACAGGAATTGATCAGCGCTGTTTGTGAAAAGCACGATGTACGCCTGACGTTATTCCATGGTCGAGGTGGTTCTGCCAGCCGTGGTGGTGGCCCGGCCCATGATGCCTTGTTGTCGCAACCACCGGGGACAATTAACGGTAGTGTGCGTGTCACCGAGCAAGGTGAAATGATCCAGTTTAAATTTGGCCTGCATGAACTCGCTATGCGCAATTTGGAGCTGTACACCACCGGCACATTGGAAGCCACACTCGCACCACCCTCAAAACCGAAGCAGAGATGGCGCGATATGATGCAACAATTGTCTGACAATTCTGTATTGGAGTACCGTCGCATTGTGCATGACGACCCGCGGTTCGTTCCGTATTTTCGTGCTGTCACACCCGAACTGGAGCTGCGACGTTTGGCACTGGGAAGCCGTCCTGCGAAGCGTCATGTGAGCGGCGGCGTGGAAAGCTTACGGGCTATCCCGTGGGTATTTGCGTGGACTCAAATGCGCTTTATGTTGCCTGCGTGGTTAGGTACCGGCAAAGCATTGATGAATGCCACCGAGCAAGGTCAGCAAGTATTACTGCAAGAAATGAAAAAAAACTGGACCTTCTTCCGTATGTTAATGGATATGCAGGAAATGGTTCTCGCCAAAGTTGATAGTCGTGTTGCGGCCTATTACGAGCACCGCCTACTGAGCGTTGTACCGGTAAAAGGTACTGATACCGATTCAAGCCATGCCGCCCTTAAGGCATTAGGTGAAGAGCTACAAGCCGGATTGGCACAAGCAACAGAGGCCATTAAAAAAATAAGCGGTCATGAATTACTGCATAACAACCCTGCGTTGCAAGGTTCAATTATGCGCCGCAATCCCTACATCGATCCATTGCACATTACCCAAGTGGAGTTGATGCGTCGCTTACGTGAACAAGCTGATGGAGAGAAGCCCTTGTTAGAGCAAGGCTTAATGGTGTCTATTGCAGGTATTGCCGCAGGCTTGCGGAATACTGGCTAGAGAGGAAAGGGGCGCACGGAACACCTTGTGGAGAAATCTAGAGATACGAGAGAAAATAAATGTGTTTTTTTATAGTCCCTTTTTTCGCTAGTTGGTAGAAATTATTTCTTCTTTAAATGTCAGGCTATCATTTTCAACAGTAACTCTAACTATATGGATATCCATTGCTTCGGTGCCAAAGTTTTTATAATACAGAAACATATTTGTGTCGTTGGGCGTATTGGCGCTTGATAGCGATCCATTCTTATATTGGGTAAAAGAGTGTTTGTGATACAGATCAGCTGATCTCATCATCGATAACTGATGAGTATGGCCACAGAAAACATGCTCTATCTTATTCTCTCTGACGAATTCAACAACAATTCTGGAATTAAAAAGAGGATCTGAATCTGTGTCCAAGATTGAGTGGTGATTTAGAAGAATTATGCTGTCGTAACTGACTTGGCTAATTGCATGAGAGAGTGTTCTCAGCATTTCAGTATCGACAAAACCTTTGTCTGCATAGAGTGTGCTGGTGTCGAGACATACTACGAGAACAGACTCACCATTAATCGTGATTTTTTTAAGAAAATTAATGTCAGTAAAATGTTCCTTTAAGCCATTGGTATTTCCATCAAGAAAAATATTATTCTTTCTACAATTATTACGATTTAATGGGCGAATAACTTGTATGTCGTCGATATACTGACGGAAATAGTCCGCACTACGCATATTTCGTTTGTCATGATTCCCAGGGATCGAAACGATGTGCTGGCACTCAATTGATTTCAAAAAATTCCCAGCGGCTTCAAATTCATTTTCGAGAGCATCCGTCGTATTGTCACCTGTGTTGATGACAATATCGGCCGCATAGCTGTTCAATTTTTCTAACAACAATTCACTTTTCCCAAGCCAGTGGCGAGGGCCAAAATGCATATCTGAGATGTGTAGTATATTCATTTCGTTTCGAGTATATCCCTTTCCCTAAGCAGGTGAATTGTGACCGACAAGTAACTTTTTGGCTTATGATCTTTGGATCTGGCATCAAAGGGTGAAGAGTGTACACAATCACAACCAATAGACGAAGAGTATGCCATAGGTAATGTGACGATAGCGTGACCTGCAAGGCATCAATTATTTTACCATTCGGTGAGTATAAATTGGCATATAGCTCCTCTATAGACTAGGTTATACGGTGATGTCCTCTCAGGATATAAACAGAGGGGGCGCATTTATTTTTCGATTAATCATTAACTCGATTAGCATCCAAACTTTAAGCGCCCTTACCCACAATCGAAACGATCGTCCAAGGTAAATGCCCGCTTTACCCTTACCCAAAATAACCATCAATCCTCGCGAACCATATCCAGAGTTTTTGTCACACGCCTTAGCCGCCCCTAACCCTTTGTTTGTTAGCGTTTTATTTTTTAACTGTACCTATCAAAAATCAAACTGCTGTGCGCCGAACTAAATAGAGCGTATAGTAGGTGAGTTCGTCCTACCCTCTATCGAGCCTACTGGCCCACACGCCTATATCCTCCTTATTGCAACCCTATTTGCTTGCATGCGAATAGCGTAGATTTATAGCACCTACTTTTTTTGCGCCTCTCAATCTTAATGAGGGCCACAAGCGTTTTAGAGTAACTTTGTTCTAATGAACAGTGTTCTATATGAGCAGCGAGATGCTGTCCGCAGGTTTTTTGCCGCGTGCTTTAGGTGCACCTTTGATTCGTAGTTATTACTTTCAGGATCACCATGGCCACAGGCAACGAAGAACATCAAGAGTTACAACCCGCCATTATTTCCTATGTGAAAGATCTACCTAATTTGTGTTCACTCGCCGGGTTGGCCTGCACCATATTAGCGATCTATTTCAGTATTCTTGGCGTTTACTACGCAGCAATGATTGGCATGATTTGGGCCGTTGCCTTTGACTGGGCAGATGGACTGGTCGCTCGAAGAATGAAGGGCCGCACAGGCAGCGACCGAATTTTTGGCGGCCAACTCGATCTGGTCATAGATATTGTGAGCTACGGCGTTGCTCCCGCGATTCTTTTCCTTAGCTATGGGAAGTTCGACCCCCTATTTCTGCCGGTCGCTTTCATCGTGCTTGCTGCCAGTGCCATACGCTTAAGTTACTTTAGTACCTTCGGCTTGTCTGACGAGTCCCAATACACAGGGCTGGCGCTGGACAACAACAATATCGCACTGGTTTCTATATTCCTTTTAGAAAGTGTTCTTCCGGGCGAGATATTCTCAGTGGTCTTGTATGTCTGCGCCCTTGGGCTGGCTGCTCTCAATGTGTCTCAAATTAAAACACCCAAACTTTCTGGCAATCCACGCAATGTGTTTTTACTTGCGCTTTACACGCTGGGAATAACGGGAATATATGCATGGAAGCTTTTGTAACCAAGATTAGTACTGATAAAACTGTTGAAAAAAACGGCACCGATAATTATTTTTCGAGGAGTTAAATAACACATGATTGTATATACCGTAGGCACTTTTGATTTATTGCATGTAGGACACCTTGCTTTACTTGAGTACTGCAAATCATTGGGCGGCGTTCTGGCCGTTGGCGTTGCTTCCGATCGTGTTGTGAATTCTTACAAGCCCAATGTGCCTGTTATTCCTCTTGAACAACGAATGGAAATGCTGAGAGCTTTACGTTGTGTTGATATTGTGCGCCCCTACGATGAACTTGAATATGTGTCTGGGTGCAAAGAACTGAATGCGGATATTTTCGTGATTGGCGAAGATTGGGGAAAAAAACCCCACAATCTCGCGGTTGAGTCTTATCTAAAATCAGCAGGAAAACAGATCAAACAAGTACTTTATAACCCTCGTACTTCATCAACCACCATAAAACAAAATGTCAAAGCTCAATCTTATAATGTGAGCAATATAAAGATAGCTGCTGCGTAGCAGACTAATTAGCAAGGTAAGTGGGTTGATGGCAAATAGACATAATGACATCTCTTAAATGTCACCGCCCACTTTAACTGCTCCTCTCTCCCTTTTTTCCACATCTAGTCATCATAAATTAAACCAGCCCCTCGCCTACATTATAGAAATGCCTTCATCAAAAAGCGGCCTTTAAAAGAATTTTTGGTTCTAACAAATCAATCACATACTTCTATACTTTATGTATATTTTTCTGTAAATCCGGCATGAAATCAAAAGTTCTCCGTATTTCAGTATTGATTCTGCTCATGATCACTATGCCGGTGATTATTGTCTGGGCCACCCTGATCAATCTGTTGCCCGATGACAAGTATGCTGATCGATCTAAAGTTTTTTCCTCTCCACCCCCCCCCGCTGAACAAGGGTTTATTCCCTATCAAGGGCCGCACCCGAGCCAATGGATACGTACAACAGACCCATATCCCTACCCTATTCAACTCGGTCAAGTAGACACCACTGTATAACATCAACGTGCAATACCCTTTTGCCTGCGGGGGAGATAGATCTGGACTCGGACAGCCACTGATAGATAACAGCTAACAATGGGGTACTGCCGTCACACACATCAACCCTCAAACAGGGGAACCCCGTAGTGGCTTCAGCAAAGACTGCCTGTATCCAACACAGGCTTGGTATCTGCATAACCGGACCGGCACCAAGACGTTTTACCCACTGGAGGAAGCTCAGGATGATATTACAAAGATAAGTATTAACGGGAAAACTATCGACTTTATCATCTGTGTAGAAACGGGCACGATAAACCGGTTTATTTATACGGTAGCTGCACTCAAAGGTCTCGAAGAGACGCTGGAAAGCCCGGACGGACAATACTGAAACAAACGTCTCATCTACCCATTCCGCGGTGGAGTGGGCATCGGGTACCGCCAGGGGCGTACCAGACCAAATGCCATACCCAACAGGCGTTTTGAACAATTAAAACTGGGGTATGCCGTCGCTTATTCCACCACTAACCAAACGTCCAATCATTATGATATCTGGCTGGCTGAGGACACCGCCCTACGGGTAAAGCGGCAGTTCAGCGCACTGTACGGTGAACCCCACTACGCCATTGGTATCGGTGGTTCAGGCGGTGCCATTCAACAGTACCTTATTGGCCAGAACGTCTCTGACCTCTTAGACGGAGCGTCAGCCTTGTATGCTTACCCCGATATGCTCAGCCAGACACTCTATGCGCTCGATTGTGAGTTGCTGGAATACTATTTTGATGTCAATGCAGAAAGCTTTTTTGGCACACTGAAAACTGAGCTTGTGGATGATGAAGATTATCGAACTCGACAAGAAGCAAGGCAAAGCCTGTTTGAGTACATTGAAGGGTTCTACAATCGACAACGACGACATTCTTATCTGGGCTATATCAGCCCAGAAGAGTATGAGCGGGCGAATGCCCTTAATTAAATCGTCCGTTAAACTATGGCAGCCTCAAAGCGTCCCCCTTTTTTCTGAGATGTTATAGCATTGCCCTAAAATACGAGTATTTAATCCGTAAAAATTGTTCGCATAATCAGCTGGTAATTTGGTAGCTGGTGTTAATTGAAATAGCGATAAAATATTGGCAGTTATCTGATTTCCATAGTAGATTGAGGATGCATTGAACATTTTCCCCCTTGCATCCAAAGCACCTTCTTTTATCAAGACATGGCTGAAAATGTCCAATACCCTTAAGTTATTAACCGATTATGAATATAACTATGAGCGATAAAAATAAAACCAATGATCAGTTGTTAGCTGAAGTTGACCAATTACGAGAAGAACTGGCTGCACGACAGCAGGCTGGGGAGGATCTCAAGCTCGCCCTTAATTATATGGAAGTACAAAATAAAAAACGTACTGACGCGCTATCCAACAGTGAGGAACGGTTTTCACTGGCAATGCGTGGTGCTAATGATGGACTGTGGGATTGGAATCTCGAAACAGATGAGGTTTATTACTCGCCTCGCTGGAAAAGCATGTTGGGTTATGAGAAAAATGAACTCGAGGGGACGCTAGACACCTGGGCAAAATTGGTTCATCCCGATGATAAGACGTGGGTGCTCGAAAAAGTCGAGGATTATCTAACAGGTCGAGCTGATTCATTTGAAGTTGAAATGCGTATGTACCATAAGGGGGGGCATGAAGTTTATATTCTGTCCCGGGCTTTTCTGGTACATCGTGAATCAGATAATAAGCCGGTTCGTCTGGTGGGAACTCACCTCGATTTATCTGAACGAAAAAAAGAAAAATCTTTTGGTGGAAGACATGCCAAAATTCTTGAGATGATTGCAAAAGGTCAGCCTGCAGCAGTTATCTATGATGAGATTGCGTTAATGTATGAGGAGCGCCACCCTGGATTGCGCTGTTCAATGCTTGAACTGCATGGCAACAAGCTTATGCACGCTGGTGCCCCCAGTCTCCCTAAGGCTTACTGTGATGCGGTAAATGGTTTGGAGTATGGTGCTAATGTTGGCTCATGTGGAACGTCCACCTATACCGGCAAGCGTGTTCTTGTTGAAAGCATTGAAACGGACCCTAAGTGGAAAAAAATTAAACACCTAGCTCTCCCTCATGGGATGCGCTGCTGCTGGTCTGAGCCGATTAAAGCTTCCTCAGGAAAAGTTTTGGGTGCATTCGGCATGTATTACAATCATACGGCATTGCCTAATGAGGAGGAGTCTGCCGATCTTGCCTCGGCAGCAAGCCTTGCCAGTATTATCATGGAGCGGGTGCTGTCAGAAAAAGAGCTTCATCAACACCGGCAAAAGCTTGAGGAACTCGTTACTAAACGGACCCTAGAACTTGAAGCGGCCAAGAGGGAAGCAGAAGACGCCAATCAAGCTAAAGGTTTGTTTCTTGCTAACATGTCCCACGAAATTCGTACGCCGATGAATGGCATCATCGGTATGACTCATCTGGTATTGGATACTGATCTTACTGATACTCAGGAAAACTATTTAACTAAAGCCCATCAGTCTGCAAAAAATCTGCTGGGCATCATCAATAACATACTGGATTTTTCAAAAATTGAAGCCGGAAAACTGGATCTTGAAGATATCAATTTTGACATCAAAGATGTCATCAACAATATGACCAACCTCATTAAGTTGAGGGCTGCAGAAAACAATGTTCAGATTACATCGACAGTTGAACAAGATGTTCCACCATATCTTAGAGGCGATCCTTTAAGGATTAGTCAGGTACTGACTAATCTAGCCAGCAATGCCGTTAAATTCAGCAGTTATGGGGAAACAGTCTCAGTAAATGTTGCTTCAACCGTAGAAAATGAAAATGAAATTGTACTACATCTTTCTGTCAAAGATTCTGGCATTGGCCTAACGCCTGAACAGCAGGAAAAATTATTTCAACCATTCAATCAGGCGGACAGCTCAACTACCCGCCGATATGGCGGCACAGGGCTTGGTTTGGCTATATCCAAAAAAATCACCCAACATATGGGTGGGGATATCTGGGTGGAAAGTAAAGAAAATATTGGTAGCACCTTTCATTTTACCGTTCACTTAAAAAAACAACTGGACAGTACTCGCCACGAAGAAACGGTAGGTCACAGTGACGACGATAAGACCAGAATATCTATTAGTGATTTGCGGGGTACGAAGGTACTTCTGGTAGAGGATAATATGGTTAATCAGGAACTGGCCAAAGTGCTTCTCACGAAAAAAGGTATTGTGGTTGAAACTGCTAACAATGGGAAAGAAGCATTGGAGCTATTGGACAGCCAACGCTTTGATTGTGTATTGATGGATTGTCAAATGCCTATCATGGATGGCTATAAAACAACGCGTCATATACGTAGCCAGGAAAAGTTTAGTGATTTACCTATTATCGCCATGACTGCAAATGCAATGAAATCTGATAAAGAAAAAGCGCTAGCTGTGGGTATGAATGATTATATTGCCAAACCATTTGTTCCTGATGTCATGTTTGAAGTTATTGCTAAATCGATAAAACCAAGTAGAGCAGAATAGTACCTTTCTATCGGCGTTGTTGTTTTAAACCAAAAGCCTTGCAGCTTTCGTCAACCCACGTGGCTGACATTAAAAAATCGAGCGACTCACGAAAACTACTCCCCCCTTAATGCATCAATTGGACTCAACCGAGTGGCATTAAGAGCGGGTCGAACCCCCGCTATCAACCCCACCACCATAGAGACCATCAATGCTACGGTAACTATTTCTGGTTTCACGGCCATGGGTAGTGCAGGGAGAAAAAACTGAAGAATTATTGCTACCAGAGCAACGGTCATTACACCGGCAACCCCGCCAATCAGCCCCAACATTACCGCTTCACCCAGAAACAAGTTCCGCACCACGCTGCGGGTACAGCCCATCGCCCGCAGTAATCCCACTTCACTGGTGCGCTCTGCCACAGTGATCATCAAGATGGTGGATATACCTACCGCACCTACTAACAACGAAATAGCGCCGAGACCACCCCCGGCATATTTAAGAATTTTCAGGATGTTATCCATGGTTTCCATCATCTGGTCTTGAGTGATCAGGGTGAAATCTTCAAAACCGTGGCGGTCAATCAACAATTTTCTGATTTTTTTTGTGAGGGTTGCCGCAGTCACTGACGGGCTGTAAAAAATATCCACTTCCATCAGGCTTTCACGATTAAACAACTGCAAGCCCTTGTTGGCGGGAATATAAATCATATCGTCCAGATCAGTACCAAGAAACTGCCCTTTCGGTGCGGTAACGCCCACCACACGAAATCGGTTGCCTCCCACATGGACAAACTCACCCAACGGGTTACTGTTGCCAAATAACTCCTGCTTTAACTTGCTGCCTAATACCGCAAAGGCTCTGGCGCGAGACATATCTTCTACGGGCAAAAAAGTGCCCTGAGCAATATCCAGCTTCCAGGCTTTGTCGGCCAGTGCGCCTACACCCGCCACATCGGTATAGCGGCTCATGCCTTTGGCTTTAATCTGGGCGGTGCCCATCACCACGGGCACCACTTCCTGAACACCGGGAATACGCGCTAGCGCCTCGGCATCGGCTAGCGACAACGGGCGGGTGGTATTGAGAATGCCACTGAGGCCAAAGGTTTCTGTCTTGCCCGGTGTTATGGCAACGATGTGACTACCAAACTGGGTAAACTCCTGAATCACAAACTGCCGCAGCCCTTCGCCCAGAGAGCTCAGTAACACCATGGCAGCGATACCGATGGCAAAACCCACAATAGTCAGGATGGAGCGCATTCGCTGCATCCATAGCGCCCAAATTACCCAGCGAAGATAGTCTACAAACCTCATCCTCCTTGGCCTCCTCCCTGACCGCTGAGCGCCAACACAGGATCGAGAGCTGCCGCCCGGCGAGCGGGCATTAGGGAAAATACTAGCCCTGCCAGCAATGCAGTGCCCACTGCGGCGGGCACCGACCACCAAGGTGGAAAAATAGGAAATACCGGCCAGAGCCGGCCAATAATCAACACCACCGCCCAAGCAAAAATAACCCCGGCCACTGAACCCAGAGAGACCAACATCAGCGATTCACCAAGAAACAACTGGCGAACCTGAGCGCTACTAGCCCCGATAGCTTTTAGTAGCCCGATTTCCCGCTTCCGCTGACTCACAGAAATTAGACTGAGGTTCATAATCAAAATGCCCGCCACCAGTAAACTGATCGCAGCAATGGCGGCGATGGCCAATGTGAGTGTGGCGAGAATATTATCGAATGAGGCAAGCATGGCATCCTGACTGACCAGGGTAATATCCTCATCGCCTTCATGTCGCTCACGAATAATGGCCTTAATTCTGCTCTCTGTTCTTGGCAGGTCGGCGTTACCTGCTAATTCAATTAATATTCGAAACAGGCCCGGACTATTAAACATTTGTTCCGCGGTACGGACGGGAACGATTATCATATCGCTCAAATCCATACCTAGGGATTCGCCCCGCTCTACCAGAACACCAACCACCCGCATACGGCGATCTCCCGCTCGAATCCATTCCCCAATCGCCCGACCGTGCCCGAACAGCTCCCGTTTGAGTTTTGCCCCCAACACACAAACTGCCATAGCCTCACTGCGAGTTCGATCCGGCAAAATTTTCCCTTGGGACACTTCTAGCTGACGCACCTGAAATATTTCGGGTGTGCTGCCCAGCACAATGGATTCACGAGAGATGTTATCTACAGCAATGGCCGCGGTTCCTGCAATAATTGGGGCGACCGCTTTGACAGATGGAATACGAGACATGGCCATCGCATCTTCCAGTGTCAGGTCTCTGGGGGCGGTACCATAAACGGGTGGTGTGCCACCGGTGGTTTCCTTGCGACCGGGGAACACGATCAATAACTGATTGCCCAGTGCCGAAAATTCCTGATACACATATCGACGAGCACCCTCACCTAAACTGGTGAGTAAAATAACCGAAGCAACGCCTAATCCCACGGCCATTAATAACAGGCCTGTACGTACCCGGTGTCGCAGAAAAATCTGCCCGTTAAAGCGTATTTGATCAGACAGTTGCATGATCAGCTCTCGCATCTGTTTCAGTACGAGAGTCAGCTTCAATCTGGCCGTCCACCATGCGAATTTGACGGCGCGCCCGCTGCCCCAAATTGAGGTCGTGAGTCACCATCATCAGCGTGATGCCTTCGGCATTGAGGTTTTCAAGTACGGAAATAATTTCCTGCCCGGACGCCTGATCCAAATTACCCGTAGGCTCATCTGCCAACAGTATTCGAGGCTTCATCACGATGGCTCGGGCAATGGCCACCCGTTGTAATTGTCCACCGGACAGCTGATTCGGGTGGTGCCCGGACCAAGCTTCCAATCCCACCTGGGCCAACACTTCGTGCGCAGCAATACGTCGCTCCCGCAATGACACACCCGCCAACATCATCGGTAGCTCAACGTTTTCTAGGGCCGTCAGGCGACTCACCAAGTGAAACGATTGGAAGATAAACCCGATTTGTTCACCACGAAACTGGGCACGCTGCTCCTCAGGTAATGTTTCGGTATGTACCTCATCCAGCAAATAACTGCCGCTGTCTGGACGGTCCAGTAAGCCAATCATATTGAGCAGCGTGGATTTACCCGACCCTGATGGCCCCATCACGGATAGGTACTCCCCCTCACCCACCAATAGATCTACATCCCGAAGTGCTCTCAGGGGAGAATCACCGACTTGATAGGTTTTGTTGACGCCCTGCAGTTCAATCATCTTCGATGTTGCCGATTTCTACACTGGCGCCATCAATGACGCCGGCATTACCGACATTACTGACGATCTGCTCGCCTTCAACCAAGCCCTTTTTTACTTCGGTAAAATGCCAATTGGAGAGACCTTTAGTAATCGCTTTCCGTTGTAACTCACTATTGTCATCCACCACCAGTACATAGCTGTCATCGACGACTAATTCTGAAGGGATACGTAAAACATTCTCATGTCTATCGAGAATAATCTCCATGTCGGCACTGTATCCGGCCAACAACTTCACCCCCTCAACCAGTGGCTCCAACTCTGCTTCCACTTCAACGGTACGAGCCTGTTTTTCAAAATCCAGAATGTAAGGAGAAATGCGCCGAATCCTTGCGGGAAAAAGCTGCTCTCTGAAGGCGTCCAATGTCACTCGCACCTCGATACCTACAGCAATCTCTGAGGCGTCAACCTCATCAATGGGTGCGCTGATATAGTGGCAATCATCCGTCAGTAAATCGATGGCAGGCGGTGTTGCTACGCCCGGTGGAGAAGGCGTAGAAAACTCGCCTACTTCACCCGTCACCTCAGCCACTGAACCCGCAAAAGGTGCCCTCAAATAGGTCTGATCCAATACCGCGCTCGCCACAGCCACGGTAGAGTGCGCTTGAGCCTCGCGTGCTTTGGCAGCCTCACAACCCGCAGCACTCGACCCGGCATGGGACTTGGCGACATCCGCTGATTCTTTGGAGACAAGGTTTTTCTTGGCTAGGTTAGCCAAACGTCGGGATTCCCGCATATCTGACTTAGCCGTGATACAGACGCTTTGTTGTTCTTTTTTGGCAGACAATTCAGATGCTTTGGTGACGTCTAACTGGGCGACACGATCTTCATTCCAAAGTGCCATTAAAAGTTGGCCTGCCACTACACGATCACCCTCTTCCACATAGAGTTTGGAAATCTGCCCACCGATGGGCAGTGATAATCGAGATCGCTGACAGGCCTTAACGGACCCTGCACGGGTATTCGCTACGGTACGCTCAACGGTGCCCCGCTCTACCGCCACCACAGAAACCATCACCGGCTCTGGTCGCGACCAGTAATAAAACAACCCCACCAATACAGCGGCGGAAACAACACTGACAACCCACTTTTTCATCGGCATAAGATTCAAACATCCCCCAGTAAACTCAGCTATCTTCTTAGGTGCTTCTTTTTATCACCTCTTCTTAGCACTTCTGTTTAGCATAGTCTCTGTACAGAAGATAAGGGATTGATGTGCATCTAAAAAATACTTTGTTGATACGTAAATATAACAAGGAAAGACATCATTGTTACGAAAATAAACTGGCCAACAAAAAAGCGCCCCTAAAGGCGCTTTATTTTATCTGGTGCTTTAACGATAGTTCAGGCTCTAAAGGCTGTCCGAGGCCTCAAGAAAAGGCCCATCCACACACAGTCTGCGACCATCTGGTGCTGCGCAGGCGCCACAGAGACCAATGCCACATTTCGTCAGGTAATCAATGGCACTAAAAATTTGCTCATCCCGACAGAATTCTCGCTCAACGGCAATCGCCGCATGAACCATGGGTTCTGGACCACAGTTGTAGAACACTACGTTGTCCAACTCCTCTTGAGAGAGTCCTTTTAAACGCTCTCGAAGCAGGTCGGTGACAAAGCCCTGATAGCCTTCACTGCCATCATCTGTGGCTACATGAACATCGGCAATTTTTTTGCACTCGTCAAGATAATAGAGGCGATCACGACTACGGGCACCGGTAAACACCTCGGTATTTTCGAAATCGCGGGCGATCTGGTACACCGCGGCCAAACCGGTACCACCACTCACGGCCATAATTTTTGCACCCTCATGAGGTGCTACGGGAATGCCATGGGGACCACGCACATAGGCTTCTGCCCCCGGCTCCAGCGCCATCAACTGGTGAGTGAAAATACCCACATCAATGACTACTAACGAGAACGGATCGTCGGTCAATGCAGAGAAGGGTTTCTCACCTAACCCTGGAATCCAAAGGAAAATAAACTCACCCGCCTGAACATTCACTTTTCGATCAAAAGTGAGGATACAGATATCATCGGTAACCCGTTCATTGGACACTAGCGTCACGGGGCGGAACTGCATATCCACATCGTAACGAATCAGGCTTTCTGCCTGATTCTTCTGGTATTCAATATCTCGCTGCAAGGTTTGAAAATAGTCACGCATTTCATCGGTGGTCAGGCCGATTAGAGCAGAGCCGATGCCTACAATGTCAGCCCCGGCATCAGCATAAGCCCGCACATCATCTGCACTGCTAGCACCCCCACAACCGATAATGGGGCAATCCACTGCGGCGGCCATCTCGCGCACACATTTCAGGCCAATAGGTAATACCCCTTTACCCGACATGCCACCGTAACCATTGCTCAGTACCGGGTGACCATGGGCAGAGGTATAACCTGGGCCGAGGGTATTAATGGCACATAATCCATCGGCGCCACCTTCGACCGCTGCACGGGCAATCTCAGCAATATTGTCCGTATTGGGTGTCAGTTTCGGAATAACAGGAATATCTACCACTGCCTTTACTGCCGCGGTAATTTCTTTCACCAATGCTGGATCCTGGCCCATGGCCATGCCATAACCTTTGGCGTGGGGGCACGACAAATTCAGCTCGAGGCCATCGGAAACCGGAGCGAGAATCTTGGCCACCTCAACGAATTCTTCAACGCTGCCACCAAAAATAGAGGTCAACAGAAAGCGATCTTCGGGCACATTCAATGTGGCCAGCGACTCAGCCAGTTGTTTTGCACCCGGATTGGTCAAACCAACGGCATTCACAAAACAGCCCGGCGCATATTGGCTGATCACAGGCTCTCTATAACCAGGCCGAGGTTCCAGACCGACACTCTTGGTGGTCAATACACCCACTTCAGGAATGGTATCGAAAATATGCTGAATAATTGATGCGGCTGTTGAGACAATCCCGGAGGGAATCGTAAATGGCGACGTAATTGTTTTACCGAAGAACTTTTGGCTGGAAGGTTGGCTGCTGAGGGACGCTTCTTTCGACATGTAGATATTCTGACCTGAGGAGTGATTAGAGTGTGCAATTAAGGTGCAGAAGGATAAACGTCCTACGGCCTGAAATCCACCGGATTAATGGACAACAGAGGTCTCAACGGCCTGGAGAGGAAACCAACTCCCCATAGTGGAACAGACAATAGCTTCCCGACTCAATTTTCTGCCAGGTTTCATTACAGGTCAGCGGCTGAGTGGCAATGACCGTGACCACATCATTGGGGGTCGTTTCCTGCTTGAAGTCGATAACCACATCCTCATCCAGCAACTGCGCCTCACCAAAAGGTGCCCGCCGGGTTATCCAATAGAGATTGTTACTGCAATAAGCCATCACATAGGCGCCATCGGTCAGCAACATATTGTATACACCTAGTTCCTTGAGCTGACCTGCCAAACTGGCAATACCATGGAAGACTTCAGACATGTCTTCTGGGGGAGATGGGTAGCGAGTTTTGAGTTGGCTTAGCAGCCAGCAGAAGGCATGTTCACTGTCTGTCTCGCCCACAGGGGTATAGTTGCCCGTATCCAGCGCTTCAAAATTCTCAAGCTGACCGTTATGGGCAAATGTCCAGTTGCTGCCCCACAACTCTCGGGTAAAGGGGTGTGTGTTTTCCAGGCTGACACCACCACGATTGGCTTGGCGGATATGACTAATGACAGAACAGCTCTTGATGGGGTAGTTCACCACCATCTGTGCAATTTTTGATTCTGAGGAAGGATTTGGGTCTTTGAAGGCACGGCATCCTTTTCCTTCATAGAAAGTAATTCCCCAGCCGTCCGCATGGGGGCCAGTGTTACCGCCACGCTGAATCAACCCGGTAAAGCTGAAACATATATCCGTGGGAACATTGGCACTCATACCTAGAAGTTCACACATACAGACTCTCTACTTACTCTCTACTTAGATGTCAGAGCCGCCGGCGGCCCGGAATGAAAATGGAACTCATTGTCTGGCGTCTCGATTAGCACCTGCTCCTGTTCACTAATTACTGCAATTCTGTCATCAATGGATTTTCCTCCCGCGGCCTTTTTGGCCAGTGAAAGGTAATCCCGATAATGACGTCCCTCAGATTTTAGTAGTGACAAATAAAACTGCTTCAATTCGTCATCGAGAAAAGGGGCTAGCTTGGCGAATCGCTCACAGGATCGAGCCTCAATAAAAGCCCCAACGATCAGCGTATCTATCAGTTTAGCTGGCTCGTGAGTTCTTACCTTTTTTCTCAATCCTGCGGCATAACGAGAAGCGCTGATATTCTGGTACTCAATGCCTCGCGCTTTCATGATGGCGATCACCTGCTCGAAGTGGCGCATTTCCTCACGAGCCAGCTTGGACATTTTATTGAGCAGTTCGAAATCATCCACATAGCGGTAAATCAGGTTAATCGCCGTACTGGCAGCCTTCTTCTCACAGTTCGCATGGTCAATCAGGAGAATATCTTGGTTCTTTAGCGCTGCGTCAATCCATGTGTCGGGGGTTTTACAGGGTAAAAAGTCTTCTATTTCGTCCAATGAAGATACTAGTAGTGAAGATGGAGCCACGAAATGTAATCCTTCCTTTAGGTTGCTTCAGTTCTCTGAAGATCAGGTGTTAGATGTATCCATACTATGAACAATGGGACGGGAAGCCACCGTATTTTGCCATTCGTCCAGCCCCTCTATTTCACTCATCACATCCCACCTACAGACATCCTTCATCACTTTTTCGGCAAAACTAAAGGTATGGTAAGCAACAATATCTGCATAGGTGAACATATGCCCTGCCAAGTAGGGTTC
>JAGPWA010000079.1 GCA_018066715.1 Porticoccus sp.
TGCTCACAAGCGGCTAATAATTTAATTTACCTGCCGAATAAATTGTCTGTGCCGCCAGCCATACATCACCTATTTTTCCATGGTTGATCGGTTTACCATCAACCTCGATCACAGGAACCACTTCTTTGGATGAACTGGTTACCCAAACTTCATCGGCATCGAATACTTCTTCCATGGTGACCACGCGTTCTTCCACAGGGATGGAGCCCTCTTTACGAAGTAAATCCAGCAGAATATGCCGGGTGATGCCCGCCAAAATTTGATTATCCAGCGGTGGTGTAATCACTACGCCATCTTTGACGATGTAAGCGTTACAGGCACTGGCTTCGGTCAATTCATTTTTGTCATTGTATAGCAGGGTCTCATTGGTACCCTGTTCATAACCGTGCTGAAAATGTAAGACATTACCGAGTAATGCCGTGGACTTGATGTGGCAACGCTTCCAACGAAGATCATGATCGATGGCAACCTTATAGCCCATCACTTTCGACTTGTCCGCTACGGGTGCTGGAGGGATGTCATAAGTAAAAGCAAACACGGTTGGCTCAATATCTTCCGGGCAAGCATGAAAACGCTTGGTATCTGCCCCGCGACTGACATGTAGATAGAGGCCTAAATTACCTGTGCCATTTTTCTCGATCAGCGTATCGCAAACCGACTTCCACTGATCGTGTGACCAGCCGAGCTTAATGCCAATATCCGCCATCCCATTATTCATTCGGTCAATGTGAGGTAAAAAACCGACCATCTCACCACCGTAGGATGGCACCACTTCATAAATTCCGTCACCAAATAGAAAACCACGATCCATTGGCGAGATTTTTGCCTCGGCCATCGGCAAGTAAGAACCATTCAGATAAACAATACTCATCGAATCACCTTATTGCCTGTTCCCTTTACGCTCATCACCCTGCCCTAAGTTCTGGATATTAGATACTGAACTAACAGTAAAAAAAGCCAGAAATACTATCAGTGAGGCCCGCGTCAGGCAAAGTAAATTCCTTATTCATTCCATGGAACTGACGGCTCATGATTAAACGCACCGTCTCAATGCTACTAAATCTCGTAATTCCTGTATCAGGGCCTCACTCTGCTCACAGGGAAGGCCGTCTTCCGTCAGCGTTTTCTTGCCCGTCAAGCCGTCGACACTGCCATGCTGTGATAGGTATTCCAATACGGCTCGGTTATCCCAATTCTCTAGGAAATCCACACCCGTCCAATATGAAATCATGGCGATTAACCCGTGTGCCGCCCAGTTGGATACATCCGCAACGATGAGCTCATCACAGGTAGTGGCCGACGGAATAATATCCAGAGAAGACAACGCTTCAGAAATATTACCCATACCGACTTCATTCCCACCGTCGCCAATAGACACTGTAGGGCAGTTAGCGGTTTTTAAGAACTCATCGAAGCAAATGGTGAAGGGACTAATATCCACACCACGCATATTGTAGTAACAACCGTCTGCGGCCTGCCCCGGTAGCTCAATGGTCATCATCAGTTCCGGCTGCAATATTTTCATAGCCTGTTTTGCTTGCTGGGCCATGCCGTCCCTTTGGCCAACAGCCAAACGGTGTATTCGATAATCACCGCAAATAGCATTGGCCAGTGGGCCACCGCAAACCAATACCGGCGTTGCACCCAATGCTTCCATTACCCGATATAGCGCAATGGCGCCCAAGGGGCCATCGGTTTCAAACGTGTCTTTTACCGGAAATCCGGTACTGATCAACACGGTGCCTTTGCAGGCCAGTATCAATCTGGCCGCTCGCATACAATAACCCGGCGCCAAAGCGGGCTGTACTGTCTTCATGCCTCGGAGGTTACGGGCCACCAATGCGTCTTCGATTTGCTCGCTAAGAACCAAGTCCTTTGCCATCGTCATAAGGGCACTCTTGTGTCATGACCTCATCCACTACTTAATAGACTCATAGGTTACCTATGCCTAGTTAGTCAACCTGACAGTAATCAATGTATCAACAGCGCACCGGCTTTATCTGGTCGAAATAACTGACCGCCAAGTGCCGTATATTGTGTGCATCCTCCACGGTGATCGGGTTGAACGTCACTTTGTCACCGGCTTTAAGCTGGGACAGCTGACCTAAATCCAAAGAAAGTACAGAGCCTAGTTTTGGATAGCCACCTATAGTCTGACGATCATTCATCAGAACGATAGGTTGGCCGTCTGGTGGCACTTGAATAGCACCAAGACATATCCCCTCAGAAAGTATGCCGTCGATGCCAGGGCTGATTTCAGGCCCCTCAAGGCGATAGCCCATACGGTCTGAATGGCGGGAAATACGGTATTCACTACTAAAAAAACGACGCTGTTGGCTATGACTGAAATCGTGCTGCTGATACCCCGGAACAACCCTCAATATGGCATGGTGGCCATACACCGGACGATAACCCTCAGGTAAAATCAGACAACCGGTGGGTTGGGTCTCAGCACAAGGCAAAAAATCCCCCGACTGTAGTTTATCGCCGTTTAAACCACCGATAGATTCACGAACAACGGTAGCAGTACTGCCAAATATCCCCGGAATATCGAATCCTCCCGCTACGGCAAGATAAGACCGTACACCCTCGCGGGCGAAACCCAATTCGACTCTATCACCCGGCTGCACTGGGTGGCTCTGCCACAGTGATTTGGCTCGATGATTAATCGTTAATGGCATATCCGCACCACAAACTGCTATTCGAGTCGTCGTCTTTGCTTCCAACACCAAGCCACCGACACTGACCTCCAGTGCTGATGCAACCAAGTTATTATCACAAAGCCGATTCGCCCAATGAAATGCCAGTGGATCCACGGGGCCACCAGTGGACAACCCGAGACGGTGAAAACCAAACCGCCCCGCATCCTGAATTAAGGTTAACAATCCGGATTTTTTGACCAGAAATCCGGTATTCATTAAAGCTCCCCGCCCAAGTCCAAAAAGGTCTGTCGATCGATACCCCTAAACCGCACACGATCACCCACCTGAACAGGCATACTCGGGTCATTATTGGGATCAAACATGGGTTGGGGACAAAGGCCAATCAGATTCCAGCCTCCGGGTGACACCGCCGGATAAATAGCCGTTTGGCGGTCAGCAATACCGACCGCCCCACGGGGTACCTGCTGTCTAGGCGTCGCTAAACGGGGTGCCGCAATACGCTCATCTACCTGCCCGAGATAGGCAAACCCCGGCGCAAAACCAATGGCGTAAACGCGATATTCTTGGGCCTGATGCAGTGCAATAACCTCATCTACACTCAAATTGGCCCGATTTGCCAGTGCGTCCAAGTCGGGCCCAGATTCAACACTGTAGTACACCGGAAGCTCAACCAAAGCACCATCCTGTACTTCAACATTATCGAGCCCTGCTAATGCGTCACGAATTTGAGGCCGGATGGTATGAAAATCCGTGCGAAACAGGTCATAAATAACCAGCAGAGAAGCATAGGAAGGGACTAAATCAATCAGTACATCACCCAATGCCCCTTCGAGTAGATGTACCGCATGCTGAACCCTGGCGGAAACGGCTGGAGAGGCCTCTTCACCAAAATAGACCATCAGAGAATTTTCACCCGCGACGGTGATATTCATTCGTCAATCAACGCTCTAATATCCTGAATGGCCTGAACGCCTTCGGTATTATCGCCATGTACACAGAGGGTGTCTGCGTCAATCATCAGCCTATGACCGCTGACCGTTGTCACTGCCCCCTCATTTTTCAATTGCCCCGCCTGATGCAGCATCTTTTCTCTGCCATGCACTGCTCCAGGTTTAGCCCGTGACAGCAGTGTTCCATCATCGTCATAACAGCGGTCAGCAAATGCCTCAAACCACAGCTCTATACCAAGCTGTTCAGCTTCCGCTCGATGCGCATCTGCCCACGGCGTCGCCAACAACATCAATTTAACCGGGCGGGAAAAGGCCGCGATAGAGTTCATCACCGCGCGACGAACATCCGCATCCACCATCATGTCGTTATAGAGCGCTCCATGGGGTTTCACATACTGCATCTCCAACCCTTGGGTTTTGGCCATGCCATCCAAGGCTGAAATTTGGTAATGCATCAACGCAACAATTTCCTCGGGAGAATGCTGAATGGAACGACGGCCAAAACCAGCCAAGTCTGAATAACCGGGATGAGCCCCGATCATCACATCATGTTCGCCAGCAAGCTTAAGCGTAAGCTGCATCACCATAGGATCGCCCGCATGAAAACCACAGGCAATATTGGCTTGGTCAATATGGGGCATCACTGCCTCATCCATGCCCATTACCCCCACACCAGCGCTTTCACCTAGGTCACAGTTGAGCAGTAGTGGCATTATTCATCTCCGGTAGTACTCTTTCATTCTAGGGATATCACAGGCTATTTACAGAATAGCTAATTGACTGTTCTTTACATCAGTAACCAGCATACAACCCGGGCTGTGGGTAATACACAAAGGCGGCCGAGCCTGCTCCAACGCGACCTGAGGTGTTACGCCACACGCCCAAAAGACGGGCTGCTCATTTGGCTTGATGGTGACCGGCTCACCAAAGTCGGGGCTATTGATATCACTGACACCAATGAGCGAAGGATCTCCAATATGAATTGGGGCCCCATGTACTGAGGGAAATTGAGTGCAGATTTGAGCAGCACGATTGGCATCAGCTTCCACAAATGGGCGCATGCTGACCACCATTTTTCCGTTAAATCGCCCCGCTGGCCGGCAATCTATATTAGTACGATACATTGGTACGTTGACCCCTTCTGTGAGGTTTCGTACTTCTAGACCCTCTGCTAACAATGCCTCTTCAAATGAGAAGGAACAGCCCAATACAAATGTCACTAAATCGTTACGCCACTGACCACTGATATCTGATACTTCATCCACCATCACCCCCTCTTTGAAAATACGGTAACTAGGGAGGTCGGTGCGAATGTCCAGATCTGTCCCGAGAAGAGACAATGTTGGGTCACCTATCTCTGCCACCCCAATCAGTGGACATGGTTTAGGGTTGAATTCACAAAATTGTAAAAAGTCTGTCGCCCAATCACTAGGTAAAATCACTACGTTACCCTGAACAAATCCAGGGCAATAGCCGGAGGTATTTCCAGAAAATTCACCACGCCGAATTCGGTGGCGCAGCTCAAGTGGTAATAAATCAAGGGGCATCAGTCACTCCAGTCACATGGAAACCCTTATACAGACACCCCGTGGCATTTTGGAATCCATGCTAGCTGCTGTCATTCAACCACTTAATCACATTATCTGACCAGACCCAATCCCGTCATATTCTACAGATAGAGGTGATCATCCTGACCGCCCTTCTGGCAACTGATGGGAGCAACCCAAGCATTTACCATCAACCGGTTAAAGTCACGATGACTAATATGTAACAAATGGCTATGGTCGCCTCCTTCAACATAGACATCTTTCAGCTCCAGCAACTCATTATCAATAATAACATCCATTTTAAATGCTTCTCCCAACCCTGGAATTGCGCCCTCCTCGCAGCCTGAAAACAACCCTGTCAATTCATCTTCTGACGCAATTTCATACTCGTGTTGCCGACCGTATTTGAGCCATTCGAGAACCAGCTGGTTTGATGCAGGAATAACGCACATGGCGTAGTCATTCCCTCGTTTTACCACCACAGCCTTGGCCAGTTTATCCGCTGGCACATGGGCCGCCCTCGCCGTCGCCAGTGAACTTGATGTTCCGGCGTGTTCAATCACTTCATAATTAACATTCTTTTGACTTAAATAATTCGCCACCGCAGGAGAGATACTCATGATTCACCACCTCATTCAACACACAATTTCACCCACTAATTAGTATAGTCGTCCTATCACCATCGGTATGATTATTTGATCTATTAACCATAGAGCAACATATCCGCACCCTATACAGGTAGCTATACTGAATAATTAGATCATGTCGCTTGATGAAATCGGTTTTATAAACACTAGGGTTTCGAGCAGCGACCAACCACAACGATCAAAAGCGACCTATGCCAGAAACACTTATTACATTGGGATCACTATTGCTGTTCGGGCTACTCACATTCTGGCTGGGTAGCATCACGGCCCTACCACGAGTCACCCTTTTAATTCTGATGGGTATTCTCATCGGCCCAAGTGGCTTGGATTTATTTCAGGAAACACGAGAATTCTGGTTTGAAAATATATCCATACTGGCACTCGTCATGGTGGGCTTCCTGCTGGGTAGCACCCTCACACGCGCTACATTTAAACTGCACGGCACACAGATTGTTGGACTTTCACTAGGCGCTGCACTGATAACGCTCGCCGTAGTTTCAATTGGACTGTTGGTATTCAGCCCCCTACCATTGGAAGCCGCTCTATTGCTGGCAGCCATTGCAACAGCCACCGACCCGGTAGCGACCGTATCGGTCGTTAACGAACTCAAAAACAACAGTCAATTTAGTAAAATTTTGGTGGGTGTCGTGGCCCTAGACGATGCATGGGGGCTATTGATTTTCAGCCTCTGCCTCACGGTAGCAACGAGTATCGGTTCACCCAATGGTCTTCCGATATTTGCCAGTGGCCTATGGGAAAGCATGGGTGCAGTGCTACTTGGCGTAGCCGTAGGACTTCCCATGGCCTTTCTTTCTGGACGGATTCATGAAGGCGAACCTACCTTGATAGAGGCTTTAGGACTGGTATGTATCTGTGGAGGATTGGCGTTATGGCTAGAGGTATCCTATCTTCTCGCTGCAATGGCCATGGGTGCCACTGTTGCCAATCTAGCCACCCACCACACTAGGCCTTTCCACGCCATTCGGAATATCCAAAGCCCTTTTTTAGTGTTGTTCTTTATTCTTGCCGGTGCATCTCTAAACCTTGGATCCTTCATGGATATAGGCCTTATCGGCGGACTCTATATTGCTCTTCGTTTAATAGGCAAGGTTGCCGGTGGTTGGATCGCCGGGCGACTTTTCGGCATGTCTGGCTCCAATTCCTGGTGGATGGGAGCAGCCATGCTACCCCAAGCGGGAGTCGCTGTAGGCATGGCTCTCATTGTTGGCCAATTGTTGCCAGAACATGCAGACACTATCCTGACGGTGACCATCGCTGCTACCGCCCTATTTGAAATAGTCGGGCCTGTGGTCACCCGCGCGGCCATTAGACGCTGTAAGTAGCAACACGTCTAAATATCACCAGAAAATTTTCCAGCACCGCTTTTCTTCGTCAGAAAACCCCTAATTGAGCGGTATATCTCATCACTTTCTACAAATCATCTCTCACGTTAAACGTTCCTTGTTAAGGCTTACTTAAGTTTTCACCTTTAATCTGCTGTTAACACATCGGTTATATGGGAAAAACATGCCTTCTACACACTCAGCTAACATTGAGACAATCGGAAATAATTCCGGGACCTATCGACGACTTCATCAGTTGCTTAGCCCTGGCCCAGAACTTGATTTGCACTGTCGCAACACCCAGGCGAGAGCTGAAGTTGAGCGCTATATTGGTCAGCAGTTCCAGGCAGCCTACGGTGCCACTGTCAGTGATTTTCTGCCGTTGATTCTCAGCTTAACGTGTAACGACAAACTCGCAGCGGTGACCGGCATCTGCGCAGCGGGCTCTCATCCCTTATTTCTAGAGCAATATCTAAGCAGCTCCATTGAGGACGAAATTAGTCGTATTTCATTTCAAACAGTAAAACGTTCGAACATCGCAGAAATTGGAAATCTGGCCGCCACTCAACGTGGCTCAAGCCAGTTATTATTTGTCCTGCTCGCTGCAATTTTGCACCGGGCAAATCTTGAATGGCTGGTGTTCACTGCCACCCCTCTAGTGCAGAAAACCATCAGTAAATTAGGCTTTGAACTGTATCCCATCGCCGAAGCCTTCCCGTTACGCTCAAGTAAATCTTCAGTTCAAGATTGGGGCAGCTACTACGAAACCAAACCTATGGTGGTCGCAGGGCATTTAAGCGATGCCATGGACACCATCAATAGCCGCTCAGTATTAAGAGGCATGTTGTCTCTCTACCAAAACCGTATTGATGTGATGGCCAACCTCATCAGCAATCAAACCCGCAACCCCGTCACCAACGATAACGATTTCTATGCCCAGCATTATTTCGCGGCTTAAACACCTTTACAAAGACGACCAGACTGTCGCTAGGGATACTAAAAAATCCCTGAGCTGTGCCGACCTCCTCACACAATGCGAGGCACTCGCTAGCACCCTGAAAGAAAACGCCATTCAATGTCTGGCCCTCCACACGGACAATGGCCTGAACTGGATAACGGTGGATCTTACCTGCCAAGATGCTGAAATCAGCCTATTACCACTACCCACTTTTTTTTCCATAGCACAGCTTAAACACGCCCTACAGGAAACCCAAGTTGACGCGATTATTACCGACAATTCGGCACTGCCCTGTGTGCTTGATGACATCAGTGAGCTTCAGTACCACTTGTTACTTGATGATCTCTTGCTCATTGTATTGAACAACTCAAGTGGTTCTCGTCAACTGCCCCCCAATACAGGAAAAATCACTTACACCTCTGGTTCTACTGGCACCCCCAAGGGAGTGTGTCTGAGCAACGACCAACTGCATAAGCAAGCCAGTGCACTATCTGAGGCTGTAGCGATACCGCAACCGCGACACCTCTGCCTGCTTCCCTTGAGCACCCTATTGGAAAATGTTGCCGGTGTGTACACCCCGATACTGTCATCTGGCGAAGTTATTGTGCCGTCTCTGGAAGAGATCGGGTTTACCGGAAGTTCATCAATCATCGCTCAGAAGATGCTACACCTCATCAGTGAGATCCAACCCCACAGCCTGATACTCACACCCCAGCTCCTATTGCTACTCGTGACCGCAGTTGAATCCGGCTGGCGTGCCCCGACAACGCTCAGTTTTGTCGCAGTGGGTGGTAGCAGGGTCGCACCTGACATTCTGGCCAAAGCCTGGGAAGCTGGGATACCGGCCTACGAGGGATATGGCCTTTCAGAATGCGCCTCAGTGGTCAGCCTGAATACGCCTACCCATCACTTTGAGGGTAGTTGTGGCAAGCCTCTACCCCACCTCGATATCCATACTGTGGATGGCGAAATTGTTGTATCCGGCAATTGCATGCTGGGCTATATCAACGAGCCAGACAGTTGGGGACAAAAGAATATTCACACGGGTGACCTTGGCTCACTCGATGAAGCGGGTTTCCTTCACATTGATGGACGCCGAAAAAACCTGCTGATCTCAAGTTTTGGCAGAAATATCAGCCCCGAATGGGTGGAATCTGAATTTCTTTCGAATCCTGTCTTTTCAGACTTTGTGGTCTTCGGAGATGCTCAACCTTTTTGTGTCGCGCTGCTATCACCCCGCTCAGTACTCACCACTGATGATCAAATACAACATGCCATTGATAAGGTAAATCAAAGCCTTCCCGACTACGCCCGCGTCCAAAAATGGTATCGACTAGCTCAGTCCCTGAGTTCAAATAGGACGTTAATGACTGACAATGGCCGGCCCAGAAGAAACGCTATCTTCAGTCATTATGAAACCCAGATTAAGAGACTCTACGAAACCAAACCCATGGAGCAACCCTCCATAAACAGCACCCATGATACAAACCCAATCAGGAGCCCCTATGGCCTTCTTCAAAACGTTGACCAATGAGACCGAAGCTGCGCGGCGGGTACTATTCAGCGCACCAATCATAGAGAAAAGTCTGACCGGTGATATTACTCTAGACGATTACGTCGCGTTCCTTGAACAAGCTTATCACCATGTCAAACATACCATTCCCCTATTGATGTCGGTGGGCGCAAGGCTTCCAGAAGACAAGGAATGGCTACGTGAAGCTGTAGCTGAATACATTGAAGAAGAGCTAGGCCACCAAGAGTGGATTCTCAATGATATCGCCGCCTGCGGCTACGACAAGGAAGCCGTTCGTCACCGAACAGCTAATGGTAGTACCGAGCTGATGATTGCCTATGCCTACGACATGGTAAACCGTGTAAACCCACTGGGGTTTTTTGGCATGGTGCAGGTACTGGAAGGCACCAGTGTCAGCATCGCGGAGAGTGCTGCCGATAAGATTCGGTCAACGCTGTCACTGCCCAAAGAAGCATTTTCCTACCTGTATTCCCACGGGTCACTGGACCAAAGTCACATACAGTTTTTTGAAAAACTAATGAACCAAATTGAAGATCCCAAAGAACAGGCTTTGATTGTTCATTCAGCAAAGATGTTCTACCAGCTTTACGGAGATATCTTCCGTTCACTCAATAGCAGCCATGGTATACCCCTGGCTGCTTGATCCCTTTAGGAAGAAACAATGAAGCTTAATGGAAGCACAATTTTGCTCACCGGAGCCTCCGGAGGAATTGGTGCCGCGGTTGCAAAGGCATTGGATCAACAAGGCGCTCAGCTACTGTTGGTAGGACGCAATGAACAGGCACTCAAAACGCTCAAAAAACGGCTGTCCGGCAAGCACCTGATCGTACTCGCCGATATCAACACACAGGAAGGCCGTGAACAGATTGTCCAGCAATGCACCCAATGTAACGGTATTGATCTGATGATCAATTTAGCGGGCATCCTGGACTTCGGGTTTTTTGAACAACAATCTGATCATTGCATCGAACAAACGCTAACCACCAACCTTGTATCGCCCATGCTCCTCTGCCACCGACTGATCCCCATTTTGAAGCAGCGCGAGGAAGCTGCCATCGTCAATGTCGGTTCCACTTTCGGTAGTATTGGCCACCCAGGATTTACCACTTATTGTGCCAGCAAATTTGGCCTCCGTGGATTTACTGAGGCGCTTCGCCGAGAACTGGCTGATACCAGTATCCGGGTGCTTTATCTGGCACCCCGTGCAACAGATACCCGCCTGAATTCTGATGCCGTCACTGCTCTAAACAGCGCTCTAGGTAATAAAACTGATTCACCAGAGCAGGTAGCCAATGAACTGATCTCACTGGTGAGTTCAAATCAACACCAGCGCTATATGGGATGGCCGGAGAAACTATTCGTCTGGTTAAACGCCCTTTTTCCGAGTCTGGTTCACGGCGCCCTGATCAAAAAAATCCCCATCATCAGACAATTTTCAAAGTAGTCCGCACGAAACTTACAGAAAAAACTGGCCGTAATAAAACCGACAGAAAGGAGACCACCACCATGAGATACCCATTAAGAAATATTCTCACTATCACCGCATTCCTGTTTATGTTGAGTGCTGGATCAGCCTGGGCAGACCTGAATGACGATATTGCGAAACTTCAACATCGCTGGGCAGAGGTCAATTATCAGTTGCACGAAAAAACCCAACTGTCAGGGTTTGAAATGTTAGCCTCAGAAGCGAAAAAGACAGTAGCGGCTTACCCAGGTTCTGCTGAGCCCTTGATATGGAGCGGAATTATCAAATCTACTTACGCTGGAGCAAAAGGCGGACTGGGTGCACTATCACTGGCCAAATCGTCCAAAGCTGACCTTGAGAAAGCCCTAAGTATTGATCCAGAGGCTCTGGATGGTTCTGCCTACACCAGTTTGGGAACACTCTACTTTAATGTACCCGGCTGGCCGATTGGGTTTGGTAGTGATAAAAAAGCTGAGGAGCTTCTCCTAAAGGCCCTTGCCATAAACCCCGAGGGTATTGATACCAACTACTTTTTCGGTGACTATCTTCTCCATGAGAAACGATACCAAGAAGCTAGAACCTACCTACTAAAAGCAAAGAGTGCCGGGCCTAGGCCTAACCGCCCATTAGCCGATGCTGGCAGGCAAAAAGAAATAACCGAGGCACTGACCCTCGTTGACAAAAAACTGGGGCACTAACTGAGAAAAGTATGCAAATACTTCTAGTGGAAGATGATAGGCCGCTTGCCCGCGGCCTACAAATAGCCCTACGAAAGCAGGGCTATGCCGTCAACCATGTGGAAACGGGTGAGGCCTGCCTACATGTGGTTGCCACTGAAGAACCCGATATCATCGTCTTAGACCTTGGGCTGCCTGATATAGATGGCCTCAAAGTGCTTAAGAAAATCCGCCATAAATCTATGACACTTCCTGTCCTCCTTTTGACCGCCAGAGACAGTATCGATGACAAGGTGATGGGATTGGACTGTGGTGCTGATGACTACCTAGCCAAACCTTTTGAAGTGACTGAGTTGCTGGCTCGACTACGTGTTCTGGAAAGGCGCCTCGGTACCGTCAAATCAACCCAGATTACCATCGGTGATATTTCACTTGATACCGCCACTCAGGTCGTCATGCAACAAAATCATGAACTGGAGCTGTCTCGTAAAGAGTACATGCTCTTAAAGAACCTCATGGAAAATACAGGCAAAGTTCTCACTCGATCAACACTGGAAACCCGATTGTATAGCTGGGGAGAGGAAGTCTGCAGTAATGCGCTGGAAGTACATATTCACCACTTACGAAAAAAACTCGGCTCAGACTTTATAAAAACGGTTCGCGGTGTAGGGTATAAGGTAACTCAGGCGTGAAATCCATCCGAGTATTTCTATTAGCCTCGATACTGGCGACCCTAACACTGTTTAATTTTGTTGCTGCCCTTCAAGGCTACCAGTCCAGCCTACTTGAAGCAGAGAAACTCTTTGACAGTCAGCTGCTTCAGACCGCCAAATTAATCGCCAACCTTTACGTGGATAACACCACCAGCAACCTCAACTATTTGAGCACTCATGCCTATCAGGTGTGGCATGACGATCAACTCCTTGCCGCATCAAATAATGCCCAATCAGAAGCCATCACTGACCGCTATCCCGGTTTCGGTTATGCTAATTTTGGCAGCTATCGATGGAGGACACTGGCCTACTTTGATCCCAATCACGACAACTGGATCATCGCAGCGGAACGAACTGATCTTCGATTTATACTAGCAGAAAGCGTGATCACCAAAGCGGTATTACCCATCGTATTAGGGATTCCCCTTGTGGGGTTGCTAATCTGGCTCATTATCAGCAGAGGACTTAAACCTCTTCGCGATCTCTCTGATCAGTTAAAGAACAAACAGGTAAACGACCTTACTCCTGTTGAAACACCTGAATTAAAGGATGAATTGTCTCAGGTGGTTCAATCAATCAATGTCATGATCCGCCGCTTGGGGACCACGTTAGAGCGAGAAAAACGCTTCACCTCAGATGCAGCACACGAACTACGCACCCCGATCAGCGCCCTCAAGATTCAGCTTCACAATCTTGAGGAAGACATACCCGTAGATAATGAATCATTTGCTCAGCTACAATCCGGCGTTGAAAGAATGCAGCACCTGATAGAACAACTCCTATCGCTCTACCGCTCCACACCTGATGAGTTCTCAAGTCATTTCACGTCCGTCAATCTTTACCAACTGGCTCAGGATGTCATTGCCGAACAGCACCTAATATTTGAAGGAAAAAATCAGACTCTGGCGCTTGAGGGATCGAATAATGTTATTGAGGGTGACGCCTTTACCCTGAGTACCCTGCTGCAGAATTTACTGAGTAATGCCAACAAATATACTCCCACAGGGGGAAGCATCCTCGTATCTGTGGATGAAAATAATAATCACATCTGCCTGAAAGTTGAGGATTCAGGACCTGGTATAGCGCCCAGTGATTACGGTAAGGTTCTGGAACGCTTTCAGCGCCTTAACAACAAATCTGAAGTCATCGCCACACAGGGCTGTGGATTAGGGCTGACCATTGTTCAGCATATCGCCGACTTGCACCACGCAGACCTCAGTATTTCACCCTCCAGCTTTGCCAGCGGCACGGCATTTTCCATACTGTTCAAAAAGGCGCCTAACCCCGATGAAAAACGTATTTAGGCGGATAATAATGATGGTGCTAGGCCTCGGTCTGGTGCTATTTGGTCACTACTCTGTTGCCGGAACACCGGTGATAGAAATAGAAATCAAAGATCACCTGTTCTTTCCCGCAACGATTGAAATTCCTGCCAATACCAAGGTCAAACTCCTTGTCATCAATCGGGATCCAACAGCGGAGGAGTTTGAAAGTTATGAACTCAACCGAGAAAAAGTCATTTCAGGCAATCGTAAAGCCGTTATTTTTATCGGTCCCTTACCGCCAGGAGAATACCCATTTTTTGGCGAGTTTTACCCCAAAACTGCTCAGGGAAAAGTCGTGGTAATAGATCAATGAGTACGGGAGAGAAGCTCTCATGTTCCTAAATTCTGTCGTCCTGATTCTCCAGGAAATACTAGAGGCTGCATTGCTTATTAGTGTGCTTCTGGTGTTTATGAGGCTTCGGTGTATCAGGCCTTTTTGGATTATTGCGGCCATCGCTGCAGGATCCGCGGGTGCCTATTTTTTTGCTCTCCAGATGGCATCAATTTCTGAATGGTTTGATTATATGGGCCAGGAAGCAGTGAATGCTTCGATTCAGCTGACCATGCTCTTAATACTGGCAACCTTTGTGGCACAGAACCCTGGGGCAACCCATTCCACCTCCAAGCCCCAGAAAGACCTAAGGATTATCATCTGTACACTATTGCTCGTTGCTTTGTCTCTAACTAGAGAGGGCTCTGAGGTTTTCATCTACATCAGTGGTGTCATTGGTCACCCGTCACATGCTCAACCCACCCTGACAGGCTCAGGAATTGGCGCGGGCATTGGTATCAGTGCTGGGGTGTTAATCTACTACGGCCTTCTCGGATTACCCACCAAATGGATAGCACTTAGCGGATTGCTATTGCTGTCACTGGTTGGGGGGAATATGACATCACAGGCCACGCAACTGCTAACCCAAGCAGACTGGCTCCCCTACTCTAAAATACTGTGGGACAGCTCTGACGGGCTCCCGGAAAACTCAATTTTAGGACATTTGCTTTATGCACTTTTCGGTTATGAAGCCACACCCTCATTACTCCAGGTCTTCAGCTATATCGCTGGTATGTTGTTAATCTACCTGTGTGCTCATCTTGGTTCACGAAAAGTATCTTTCTCTACGGATCAAAAAACCACTGATCATAACGCTTCTGTGAACAGGTGATATGAGTCACTCCATAGCCCCGTCAATGACACCCCAGCCACTCCGATTTTCACGTTGCCTGCCGCTGTTGACTTTGTTGTGCGTGAGTATTTCAAACTACAGTATGGCTGACGGTAGCGTTGTGGATAAAATTTACCATCCTTATGTCGATGCACTCGAGCAAGAACTAGAATTCCGCGCCATCCACCAAGATGATCAACCAGAAGCTGAAGACAACTTACAACTCTACCGCTTTGGCTATGGTAGAGCTTTCGGCGACAGCTGGTTTGGTGAGGTCTATCTGATCGGGGAAAAATCTGACGATACGGGGTTTAAGTTGGAAGCCTATGAATTGGAGGCCAAGTGGCAGATTACTGAACAAGGTGAATACTGGGCTGACTGGGGCCTACTAATGGAGCTAGAGAAAGAATCCCATGAAAATATTTGGGAATTCTCTACCGGCATCCTCATTGAGAAAGAGTGGGGGCAATGGAGTGGTACAGCCAATCTCGTGGTCACCCAGGAATGGGGCTCTGATATTAAAGATGAAATAGAGAGTTCGGCAGGCCTACAGATGCGTTACCGCCTCTCCCGCTGGCTCGAACCTGCTCTTGAGTTTTATACAGGGCAAGATACTAGAGCAATAGGGCCAGCTCTCATGGGGAATATCAAAACCGGCATACGCAAGCGTTTACACTGGGAAACAGGCCTCATCTTTGGCATCGATGAAGACAGCCCCAACATGACGTTAAGGGCCTTAATTGAATATGAGTTTTAACATTAAGTTAGATCTATAATTATTTGATATTTATGATTTTTGTTGTATTATTTTTCGTCAGAAAGCAATTCGATTTTATAGCCGTCGGGATCTTCCACAAAAGCCAACACAGTCGTTCCATGCTTCATCGGGCCGGGCTCTCTTACAATCACACCTCCGGCTTCACGAATCCGATCACAGGCGGCATAAACATCATCTACACCGATAGCAATATGACCATATGCGTCGCCCAAGGTATAACTGCTGGTATTCCAGTTGTGAGTTAACTCCAGCACCGTATTCTCCGATGCTGGGCCATAACCAAGAAATGCCAAGGTAAAACAACCCTCGGGGTAATCCTTACGAGATAACAATGTCATACCCAGAACATCAGTGTAAAAGGTAATGGATTTCTCAAGGTCAGTCACCCGTAACATGGTATGAAGTAGCCGCATATTATTACTCCTTTATTACTTCAGCTCAGGTGTCTGAAAATTTCGCCTCATCGTAGCGGGCAAACTAATCTACGAACATAAAAAAAACCGGGTATAAGTCTATACCCAGCTTTTTTGAAATCAACTGTTCTCAGTTAGTAAACACTGGTGCAGCAACGTACTCCCAAAGTAATACAGTAGCAACTAACACCGCGACGACGTAAACCAGTGCAACGGCAAAAACGGCGCTGGCATAAAGAAACCCTAAATCTTCCGGTACTTTCATCATCGCCGGAATGCCCAAATATATAAGGCGAATAGCATAACTACAGGCTGCTGTGGCAATAACTACATCGAGCCACCAAATAGGGTATGCGGCTAAAGCGCCAGCCAAAAAGACTGGGGTAGAACATAAGCCCATAAACACAAAGCCTTTATAGGCATGAGTGCTTGCCGAATAGGTTTTGGACATCCAGTGAACCATTAGGCCAATAAAGACCAAGGCACCCATCAGCGCAAAATAAAAGAGTACGGCTAAAGGAATGGCACTACTTTCTGTAATACGAACGGGGTCACCGTCACCTATTGTCCAACCAAACTGGGTGGTACCAATATAAAACCCAATAGCGGGTATCATTCCAAGAAAAATGAAATAAATACTCATTCGCTTCAGCGCTTCATCAGAAAACTCAGCAATTTTTTTCCACTCAGCCTGTGGATCGTGTAGCAATCCGAAAATATGACCTAACATAAAACCCCTCGCATTTTTTATTGCTTTAATTGTATTTGTGCCTTGGTTATATCTACCGATCAGCCTGTATCCAACAGGCCATTTGGTAGCAACTTTTATACCCCCGAAGTCAACCCGATGGCTTGACCAATGTCAACTATAAGGGCTTCAGGAAAAGATTTTTTAGCGGGATTAATGATGCATATGCTCATGCCCAGAATTCGGCGCAGCTTCTGTAGAGGAAGAGTGAGAGTGAGAATAGGCACTCCACACCGTCCAACTACCAAAAATAATTAAAATCGATGCCATCATTACCCGCAACAGCTTTCCCT
Organism: Porticoccus sp.; assembly: GCA_018066715.1. Taxonomy (GTDB): domain Bacteria; phylum Pseudomonadota; class Gammaproteobacteria; order Pseudomonadales; family Porticoccaceae; genus Porticoccus. The sequence goes on from JAGPWA010000079.1 coordinate 17,218, forward strand.
GTAGCCAGTGACGCAATTGGCTAGAGAAAATACCACCGGCTAACATCGCAGGCAATGTCCCAATACCAAAAGCCATCATAGCCATTGCACCCGTTACCGGTGTTGCAGATGTGCCCGCATAAGCCAATGCCGTATAGACTAGCCCACAGGGCAACCAGCCCCATAACATGCCATAAAAAAAACCTTTGCCCGCTGATCTAACTTGAAACAGTCCTTTACTCAAGGGCTCCAGTCGCCGCCACAAATGTTGCCCGGCTCTTTCCAACCATGACAACACTCTCCACCAGCCAGCCAAATATAACCCCATTAAAATTAGCAAGACACCCGCTATTGCACGTAACCATGGACCAATCGACAAAAAGTGCTGGCCAAAATATCCGAGCAAGCCAACCAGTGCACCCAACAAACCATAGGAAGTAATTCGGCCCAAGTTATAGCTGAGAAGAATTGGCCAGCGCGAGCGCTTGTCATCAGCAGCAAATCCCAATGCGGCAACAATACCGCCACACATTCCGGCACAGTGCCCCGCTCCCATGAGACCAATAACCAACATAGCGGTCATTGACATTACATCGATCTCATTCACTCGGCTTAACCTCGTCCAGCTTTACGTCCTGAACCTCTTCTTGCAGGGATGTGTCTTCCCGAGGCTTGTCTTGCTGAGATTGGTCTTGCTGAGATTGGTCTTGCTGGAGCGGATCTTCCCGAGAGGGCTCTAAATCATCGTCATCCCCAAAGAGAATACGCTCACCCTCCCCATCGAGATCATCATATTGGCCGTTGTTTACCGCCCAAAAAAATATGGCTATAGCCAATGCACAAAATATCAGGGAGACAGGAATCAGTAAGTAAAGACTAGCCATTGACTGGAATACCAAAAAATAGAATTAGGGTGTTAAAAACATACTGTATGGGGTCACATCATACAAGAGCAGCATCAGTCACCCGTGTGATTGAGCCTAAGCGCATTGAGCACTACCAACAATGAGCTGACGGACATACCAATAGCCGCCGCCCATGGAGGGATCATACCCGCTGCTGCCAACGGAAGAGCCAGAAGGTTGTAACACAACGCCCAGCCCAAATTCTGCTGAATCACCCTCCGAGTTTTTCTCGCCAAAGTGATCGCTTTAGGCAATGTATCCAGATTACTCGACAGGAGAATGCTATCGGCATGAATACGGGCAAAATCAGTAGCATCACCCATGGCCACGGAGGCATCTGCACCGCTTAATACGGGAACATCATTAATACCATCACCAACCATAATGACCCGATGACCCGCTTTTTGTAGTCTGTTTGCCTCTGCCAACTTCTGTTCCGGTGACATACCACCACACCGCTCGGTAATCCCAAGCTTCTCGGCCATCTCATCTACCGTGGCCTGACGATCGCCACTGAGCAGTGACACCTCAATACCTTGAGCTCTAAGACGGGTAATGGCACAAGCCGCACCAGGGCGCAGTTCATCCTGTAATAAAACCCAACCAAGGGGTCGGTTTTTATCTGCCAGCAACAGTGGCAACTGACCTGAGGCCACAGTGGGTAGGTCGGGCGCTATAAAGCCAAACAGTTCCGTGATGTAGCTAGGCTGGCCAATGGCGTACTGGGTGTTCTCGACCATACCGGATATACCCGCCCCCACCTGCTGCGTTACGTCTCTCACCAAGGCCTTGTCAGCGATATCAGAAAATGCCCTGGCAATAGGATGCAGGGAACCACTTTCAAGTCCGGCGGCCAACTTCAGCAGCCTCTCGGCCGGAACCTCAGCCAATGGAACAACATGGGCTATGGACATATTCCCCAACGTCAGGGTGCCCGTTTTATCAAAGATAAGCTGGTCTGCCGATGACAATACTTCCAGTACATGGCCCCGGCTAACCAAAAATCCGCGCCGGCGCAGTTCGCCCGTTGCCACAGCCATGGCTGCAGGTGTAGCCAGTGATAGAGCACAGGGACATGTCACCACCAATACCGATAGCACAACCCAAAGTGCCTGATCTGGTTGATGCTGCCACCACCACAGAGCCACCACCAATGCCACTAACAACACAGCCAGAACAAAATGGCTCGCCACTCGGTCTGCTAATGCAACCTGCACGGGCTTTTCCGTTTTAGCTTTCTCTACCAACTTCAAAATAGCAGATAGCCTAGTTTGATGACCCACAGCCGATACTCTGACCAGTAATGGACTCTCACTATTCACCGTACCAGCACTGACTAAATCACCTTGCTGTTTACAAACGGGCATCTGTTCACCGGTTAACACCGCCTCAATCACGCTACTAACACCTTCGTGTATTTCTCCATCGCAAGGAATCGTATCTCCGGCAGCAACCCTGATGAGGTCACCCGGCTGTAGCGCTTTAACCGGTACGGCTTCTTCACCCTGCTCTGACAACCTAACGGTCGTGGGGGGAAGCAACTGTCCCATTCCTTCAGCGTAGGTATCGTTGCGATGTCTCACCCGCATTTCTAAATAGCGACCGAGCAGCAGAAAGAAGGTAAACATGGCGACTGAGTCGAAATAGACCTCACCGGATCGCATCACTGTTCCCCAGCAACTTGCGGTAAATGCCAACCCAATGGCCAGCGAAACAGGTACGTCCATAGTCAGGTGTGCAAAGCGCAGGTTTCGCCAGGCGGCCTGAAAAAAAGGAAACGCAGAGAACAGCACGACGGGTAACGCAAAAATCAGGCTCACCCATCGTAGGTAATTTTGCCACTCAGGGTCCATACCCTGAAAAGCCCCGGCATAAAGACCAACGGCCAGCATTCCCGCCTGCATCATGCCAAAACCCGCCACCCCCAAACGCTGTATAAAACGACGGTTCTCATGTTGGCGAAGCTGCCGTGCCTCTTCGTCACTGGCGGGCCGAGCGTCATAGCCAATGGCCAAAAACCCGCTGAGCAATTGACTCAATTTGATCTGATCTGCGTCCCACTCCACCATCGCTCGGTGGTTAGTCACATTGACCCTCACGGCAACCACTCCAGGCTGCTTTTTCAAGTGGTGCTCAATAAGCCAAGCACAGGCAGCACAGGTAATGCCGCCCACTAATAACTGGATTTGTCGATGACCATTGCCTAACTGCTCAACGTAGTCCGCTTGTACTTCTGGTAAATCATAGGCTTCAAGTGCAGCTTGCTTGGTTAGATCGGGTCGAGAGGCATTAGACGATCGATATTGGTAGAAGCGCGATAGACCACCATCGCAAATAGCCGTCGCCACGGCCTGACAACCAGGACAGCACATGTCCCGGCTCTCGCCATCAATTACAACAGTAAAACTGGCATTAGCGGGAACAGGAAGGCCGCAGTGATAACAACTCTCTAAGCTCATTGAGCTAGCAGGGTAACCTGGCTACTGTTGGAAAAATTAATTTCTCCACTAAGGCGCCACTCATGCTCGGGAGCAGGCAGCAGCCTCAGGTAATATCGGTGCCGCAGGTTACGTTCCAAATCAACACGATAGTGATTGGGGGACATCAATGACATGGACAAGTCCCTATCGCGGGTCTCATCGGTTGGGTGAAGCAGTTGCAGTAAGAGCTTAGGGGTACCCACTTCTGCACCTATCAGGGTGACAAACAACTCACCACTGTCACTATCCAGGCGCAACTGCGCTGACAACCCCATCGCTATGGCTAAGCGATCCTGTTCCAGGCTTTGGTTAATGGCCAACCCATCTCGGTAATAGTTGTCATTAACCAGTGTGTCTGCACCGTTGAATGCAATATAAACTGTGGTCAGACCTGCAATCACAACACTGCCGGGCAAGGCCATTAAAAACCAGGGCCAAAACTGGCGATACCAAGGCTTGGTATCCATGCCTGCCTCTGAATACTGAGCCGGTTGTTTCAAGGGGTATTCCTCACAAAAACTTTCATGGACTTAATCGTAGACCCGGATGCGCACTAACGGCGCAGACGCGGACCAATGAACCGGTTTTCTTCAGTGGCATTGATTGCTGGATCATCCACTGACTCAACAACAAAAATGACATCAACATTCGGGCTTTTCATCAAACCAGGGTCCAATGCAACGCTGACGGGCATACTCATCACCTCACCTTCTACTACTGTAACCTGCTCTGCGCCCTTATAACTAAACTCATGGTCACCCTCTACACGAATACTGTAACGGTGGTCCTTGGTATCCATGTTATTGATCTTTAAGGTATACACATTCTCCACCAGTCCCATGGCACTTTCACGGAACATCACATTGCGATCGCGAATAATGTCCACCTCAAGTGGCATACGGGTGAAAATATTATAACCAAAGGCACCCGTCATGATGGTCAGCGCCACAACGTAACCAATAAAACGCGGCCTCAGAATATGGGTTTTCCCATGCTTCGTGGCATGCTCAGTGGTGAATTTAATCAGCCCCGGCTCGTAATCCATCTTATCCATCACGGTATTACAAGCATCGATACACAGACCACAATCGATACATTCATATTGCAAACCATTCCGGATATCAATACCGGTAGGACATACCTGTACACAGAGAGAGCAATCCACACAATCGCCCTTGCCATCCGCCCGGTGGTTGGCCGTTTTTTTACGGGTACCGCGGGGCTCACCTCGCTCAATGTCATAGGACACGATCAACGTATCTTTATCAAACATGACCGATTGAAAGCGGGCATAGGGGCACATATACATGCACACCTGCTCGCGAAGAAAACCCGCATTCATAAAAGTCAGTAGCGCAAAGAAAAATGTCCAAAAAACCGCTGCTGGATGTGCAGACAAACTGAACATGTCAGGCACTAATTCCCTAACCGGGTTGTAGTAGCCCACAAACGTCAGCGATGTAGCAAAGGCCAATAGCCCCCAAAGGAAAAATTTACCGCCACGCTTTTTTAACTTATTTACGTTCCATGGAGACTTGTCCAGCTTGATTCGCTGATTGCGATCACCCTCACAAAAATCCTCAATGGACATAAATAGCATGGTCCAAACCGTTTGAGGGCAAGTAAAACCACACCAGACACGACCGACCAGAACCGTTGCAGTAAACAGGGCAAATGCTGAAATTATCAACGCCCAAGACAACAACATAAAGTCCTGTGGCCAGAATGTAATCCAAAAAACGTAGAATTTTCGTGCGGGAAGATCAAACCAGATAGCCTGTCGACCATCAAGATTTATCCAAGGTAAAAGGAAATAGGCACTGAGCATGGGCATCCATGTCCAGCGCCGTAGGTCTCGAAAAAACCCTGGTAGCTTTCTTGTCTGAATTTTTTCTCGGGTCTGGTAGAGATCCAGAACCTTAATGGTTTCCTCGTGCGCAGCATCATCGTGCTGATTGAGGGGCTTTTTATCGTCACTCATAGAAGCTTTCCGCTACCGCGCCTAAGGCCTAAAAACGTTTACTGGTTCTTAGATAAGTTATACACATAGCCCGCTAGCAGATGAATTTTTTCTGCCTTAAGTTTATCGGCTTGAGCAGGCATATTACCAGTACGCCCATTGCGGATAGAGTGGCGAATCAGCGAGGGTGAACCCCCGTAGAGCCACACGCCATCAGTCAAGTTTGGTGCACCAATAGCAGTCATTCCAGTACCATCTGCGCTATGACAGGCCGCGCAGTAAGTCGTATAAACCTGAGCACCCTTCTCTGACTTGGCAGCATCGTGCTCCCGGCCACTGATATTGAAAACATATTCGGCGACGTTATCTACACCCTCTTCACCGATAACAGCACCCCATGCCGGCATAGCGCCTTGTCGACCGTGAGTAATAGAAGCCTTGATATCGGCAGCACTTCCACCATACAACCAATTACTATCAGCCAGGTTTGGGAACCCGTAGCTACCGCGACCGTCGGAGCCATGACAAACTGAACAGTTGTTGTTAAACAATCGGCGGCCCATTTTTATGGCCTCAGGATTAGCAATCAATTCCTCGACCGACATGCTGGCATACTGAGCATAAATAGGCGCATATTTTTCTTCGGCTGCATCCACTTCTTCCTGCCACTGACCCGTCTGGGTCCAACCCAATACGCCGGCATAACTACCCATTCCCGGGTACAGAACCAAGTAGACTACAGCAAAAATAACGGTGCCAAGATACATATTGAACCACCACCCAGGCAATGGGTGGTCGTACTCTTCAATGCCGTCGTACACGTGGCCAGTTTTTGGTGCTTCACCGTCTTCAGTTTCCTCGGAGGAAGCCTCAATCTTACGGTTGGCAAATAGTAGCCAGGTACATCCGGCGATAGTTACCGCAGTGATGACGATAATCCACATACTCCAGAAGGTACTCATAACAGGTCCTACCTCTATTTATCTTCGTTCTGGGACGACTCTTGCTCGTCGCTAAATGGCAGCTGTGCCGCCTCATCAAAATCTTTTTTCTTGTCGCCACTATAGGCCCACCAACACACGCCAAAAAAAGCAATCATGGTCAAGATAGTGCCGATACCTTGTAGTGTTCCCTCGTCCATCAGCGTTTCCTTGTCAGTAATGTGCCGAGCTGCTGTAGATACACCACCAGAGCGTCGATCTCTTTCACCTCGCCACTGGCAAAAGGAGCGGCGGCGTTAGCAATATCTTCATCGGTATAAGGAACACCCACAATGCGCAAAGCTGACATTTTGGCTGCGGTATCTTTACCGGTCAGGGTATTTTCAAATAACCAAGAGAAGCCAGGCATATTGGACTCAGGCACCACATCCCTTGGGTTGTAGAGGTGAGCCATATGCCAATCATCGCTATAACGTCCACCTACCCGAGCCAAATCTGGGCCAGTACGCTTTGAACCCCATAGGAATGGATGCTCGTAGACATGCTCACCCGCGACAGAATAGTGCCCATAACGCTCCGTCTCAGCGCGGAAAGGACGAACCATCTGCGTGTGACAAACATGACAACCTTCTCGAATGTAAATATCACGTCCTTCAAGGGCTATGGCGCCCAATGGTTTTAATCCATCGATGGGCTCTGTCGTTTCAGCCTGCCAAAACAATGGAATAATCTGAGCGAGGCCACCGAAGCTGATGGCAACCACGATCAGCACAATCATCAGGCCTATATTCTTCTCAACAATCTCGTGTTTCACTATTCCGTTCTCCTTTAAGCCGCCTGAACTTCAGCACTTGCCGCTTGTTTTGGCTCGTCACCACGAACAGTGCGCCATACGTTGTAGGCCATGATTAACATGCCCGACAAGAAGATCACACCACCAAACAACCTCACATAGTAACCGGGGTAGCTCGCCTCAATAGATTCAGCAAAACTATAGGTCAAGGTGCCATCAGTATTAAAGGCGCGCCACATGAGCCCTTGCGCAATACCATTGACCCACATAGACGCAATGTAGAGCACGGTACCAATCGTCGAGAGCCAAAAATGAAGGTTAATCAGCTGAATACTGTACATCTGGCTACGTTTATAGAGCACCGGAATCAAGTGGTACAACATGCCTATAGATACCATTGCCACCCAACCCAATGCACCAGAGTGCACATGGCCAATGGTCCAATCGGTATTATGCGAAAGTGCATTGACTGTCTTAATTGCCATCATTGGCCCTTCAAAGGTAGACATACCATAGAAGGAAAGGGAAACCACCAGGAACCGTAATGTCGGGTCATAACGCAGTTTGTGCCATGCGCCTGACAGCGTCATCATGCCGTTGATCATACCGCCCCATGAGGGGGCCAACAGAATGAGTGACATCACCATACCCAAACTTTGAGCCCAATCGGGAAGCGCTGAATACATCAGATGGTGTGGGCCTGCCCAGATGTAAACGGCAATCAAAGCCCAAAAGTGCACAATCGACAGACGATATGAATATACCGGACGTCCAGCCTGCTTTGGCACAAAGTAATACATCATTCCGAGAAAACCTGCGGTGAGAAAGAAGCCCACTGCATTGTGACCGTACCACCACTGAATCATCGCATCGATGGTTCCGGCATACGCTGAATAAGACTTTGTAGCCGTAACCGGTATTGCCGCACTGTTACCCAAATGCAATACCGCTACCGCAATGATAAAGGCACCAAAGAACCAGTTTGCCACGTATATATGCGACGTTGTCCGCTTAACAATAGTACCGAAGAAAACCACTGCAAATGAGACCCAAACTAGGGTAATGGCAATATCAATGGGCCACTCCAGCTCGGCATATTCTTTTGCACTGGTCATACCCAACGGCAATGTTATCGCTGCCGAAAGGATAACTGCTTGCCAGCCCCAAAAGGTAAAACCCGCCAACCAATTACAAAATAATGGGGTATGACAGGTTCGCTGTACCACATGGTAGACAGACGCAAACAGTGCACAACCACCAAAAGCAAAGATAACGGCATTGGTATGTAGTGGACGCAAGCGACCAAAATGAAACCAGGGCAACTGCATATTCAGATCTGGCCAAATCAGTTCGGCAGCCAAGATGACGCCGACCAGCATTCCAACAATCCCCCAAACTACAGTCATCAGGGCAAATTGCTTTACGACCCTAGTGTTATAAACCGGCGCTTCTCCGGCAGTCGTGACATTGCTACTCATTTTATTTTCTCGTAGTTAGTCCGGTAATTAAAACTCTTTAGTGGTAGGTGCAAACTCCCCTCACCTACCACGCCGGTATTATTCCTTAACAGCTAATGACGGATATTGATTTGCGTCAAGTTTCATATGGCCATGGAGCCATTCAACTCAAGTTGCGCCCCTTATTAGCCGCAATTCTCAAACGTAATGCATTTAATTTAATAAAGCCTTCAGCATCCTTCTGATCATAAGCCCCTGCATCATCCTCAAAGGTGGCCATTTTTTCGTCAAACAAACTGTCTTCTGACTGGCGACCCGCCACAAAAACATTACCTTTATAAAGTTTCAGACGCACCTTGCCATTAACCACATCTTGGGTGCCATCAATCAGACCTTGAAGCATTTTCCGTTCTGGTGACCACCAATAGCCGTTGTATATAACTTCCGCATACTTAGGCATCAAGCTGTCTTTTAAATGTGCCGACTCCCGATCCAAAGTCAGGGATTCAATAGCCCTGTGGGCCTTCAACATAATGGTGCCACCCGGTGTTTCGTAACAACCACGGGCCTTCATGCCAACATAGCGATTTTCCACAATATCCAACCGCCCAATACCATTGTCGCCACCCACTTTATTCAAATACTCCAACACAGTAGCAGGAGACATCAGCTGATCATCAATAGCAACAATGTCGCCCTTTTCATACGTCAGCTCAATATAGGTCGCTACATCAGGGGCATTTTCAGGAGATACACTCCAGCGCCACATGTCCTCTTCTGCTTCTGACCAAGGATCTTCCAAATTGCCTCCTTCATAAGAAATATGCAGCAAGTTAGCGTCCATAGAAAACGGTGATTTTTTCTTTTTTCCAGAAAAATCCACAGGGATGTTATGCATTTCGCAATAGTCCATCAGTTTTTCTCGGGAATTCAAATCCCACTCCCGCCAGGGCGCAATCACTTGAATACCAGGCTTTAAAGCATAGGCCCCCAATTCAAAACGAACCTGATCATTACCTTTACCGGTGGCGCCATGGGAAATGGCATCTGCACCCGTTTCGTTGGCAATTTCAATCAACCGTTTGGCAATTAAAGGACGGGCAATAGAGGTACCCAGCAAGTATTCGCCCTCATAAATGGTATTTGCCCGAAACATTGGGAACACATAATCACGGACAAACTCTTCACGCAGGTCATCAATATAAATTTCTTTCACACCCATAGCTTCAGCCTTGGCTCGTGCAGGCTCCACCTCTTCACCCTGACCAATATCAGCAGTAAAGGTCACTACTTCGCACTGATAAGTTTCTTGTAACCACTTAACGATAACAGAGGTATCCAAACCCCCTGAATAAGCTAAAACGACTTTCTTAATGTCGGACACGACACAACTCCTGATTGGAAAATTTAGGGATGAAAATTGGCCACTATTCTAATATGCCAGCGACCAGTTTCACAGCAAATGCCGGGCAATTACCTTGTAAAAGTCTGAGACAACAAAAGTAAACGATACATTTTTTGAGGCTTAACCATTCAAGCCACACTATAAAGCCACACTATATTCCGGTAGCATCCACTTCTGTAACAAGCCTCAGACATAAGCAGAACACATGACACAACTGACAATAACTCGTCCCGATGACTGGCATGTACATCTGCGCGATGGTGATGCCCTGCCCTACACGGTACCCGATGCAGCTCGCTACTTTGGCCGAGCTATCATCATGCCTAACTTGGTGCCGCCGGTTCTCAATACGGAACAAGCCCAAGCCTACGGCGAGCGCATCATGAAACATCGGCCCACTGGTAGTCACTGGCAACCACTGATGGTCTTGTATCTCACCGACAATACCCAACCCGAAGAAATTACTCGAGCGAAGGCTTCAGGCAACATTTTTGCCTGTAAATACTACCCAGCTGGCGCCACGACTAACTCTGACTCTGGTGTTACCCGTTTGGCCAACATATACCCTGTTTTGGCCCAGATGGAAAAAGAAGGTCTACCCCTACTTTTGCACGGTGAAGTCACCGATCAAGGCATTGACATATTTGACCGAGAAGCTGTTTTTATTGAGCGCCACTTAAAAACCTTGGTCCACGACTTTCCTGGTCTAAACGTGGTGCTTGAACATATCACTACTCGCGAAGGCGCCCAATTTGTCGCGGAAGCGTCAACTCATGTGGCTGCGACCATCACCCCACAACACCTACTCTACAACCGCAACCATCTGTTAGCGGGCGGAATAAAGCCTCACTACTACTGCTTGCCAATTCTCAAACGAAATATCCATCAAGAGGCACTGCTTGCAGCCGTCACCAGCGGCAGCCCCAAATACTTTTTGGGCACAGACTCTGCGCCCCATACCACCGACAAAAAGGAAAATGCCTGCGGGTGTGCAGGCTGCTATTCAAATCATGCGGCCATTGAACTGTACGCTGAAGCTTTTGAACAAGCGGGTGCTCTGGATAAGCTAGAAGGTTTTGCCAGTCATTTTGGGGCAGACTTCTACGGGTTGCCACGGAACAGTGACACCATCACCCTGAAAAAATCAGCATGGAAAAGCCCAGAAGTATTACCCTTTGGTAACAACACTCTGACACCTCTTGGTGCCGGTGAAACTCGACAGTGGCAGGTAACTCAATAATGCACCCACCCATCTCAGATCGCTTCCGGGGATTTTTGCCCATCATTATTGATGTGGAAACAGGAGGCTTCAACTCAGATACTGACGCGCTACTCGAAATTGCTGCCGTGACGCTAGCCATGGATGAGGATGGCATTCTGATGCCTGATGAAACCATCTGCCATTCCGTCATCCCTTTTGAAGGCTCCAACATAGAGCAAGCGTCACTAGATATCACCGGTATCAATCCAGATGATCCTTACCGTATGGCCTTGGAAGAAGACGAAGCCCTCAAGGCTATCTTTCAACCGATTCGCGCCGCCGTCAAGGAAGCGCATTGCAACCGAGCCATTATGGTGGCCCACAATGCTCATTTCGACCTCGGCTTTGTTAATACCGCCGTCACCCGCAACAATATCAAGCGAAATCCTTTTCACCCGTTCTCCTGTTTTGACACGGCCACTCTTGCCGGGCTTGCCTACGGACAAACAGTCCTAGCCAAAGCTTGTGATGTCGCAGAAATAAAGTTCAACAATGACAAGGCCCACTCCGCAGCCTACGATGCCGAAAAAACAGCTGAACTGTTCTGCGGCATTGTTAATCGATGGAAGGACCTGGGCGGCTGGGATTGACAGGGCCCTCGGCCCACTCCAAAATCCAACCAAGCCTTCAACTCAAACAAACCTTCTCAAGCAGGAGTCTGCATCATGAGCGGCAAAGCTAAGGCGATTATCGCCCATATCACATTGATTGGATGGATCATTGCACTCATCCTCAACATGAACGACAAGGACGAGTTTGCCTCATACTATATCCGCCAATATCTGGGCATCATGATTATCGGCGTCTTGGGCAATGCAGCACTGAACATGGTGAATGGCACACTGGCCATGGTGTGGGGTGTCATTATGCTAGTGGCCTGGCTACTGAGCCTGATAGGCGCCATCACTGATAAGAAAAATGAGACGCCAGTGGTCGGTAGTTACTTTCAGGAGTGGTTTAAAGGGTTGTAGCCCAAACCTTCCTTATGCGGCAAGCGCCTTGTTTCAACAAAGGCTGTGAGCATGTACGCTAATACTGAGACTGCGGCAGCCTGACGACCAAGCCATCCAGCGCTTCAGTCACTTTGATCTGGCAGCTCAAACGACTTGTGTCCTGAGGGTCCACAACCATTTCAAGCATCTCTTTTTCTACGCCCTCTGGCCCACCAACTTGTTCATACCAACCTTCATCTACATAACAATGACAAGTACCACATCGACATGCCCCACCACACTCAGCAAGGATGCCGTCAATCATATTATCTACAGCACCCTGCATCACCGAACTTCCCACTGAGACATCAGCCTCATACTCAGAGCCATCTGCTTCAATATAGTGAATGATTGGCACAGCCTTATCCCCTTTAATCAACGACACTTTTGTCACTATAAACGTTATCGATCGACCGACTCAATCTACAATCCACCCAACGAGCAACCCGAGAAATGCGAATACCCATCGTCACTGCTGTAATAGTAAACTCCTTATCCATAGTAGCTTTAATAATGGTTTCTCTACCCTTAAATCATTTTATGTAAAATAATTACATCTATAAAACTAAACATATATCACATATAAACTTATAATAAACAGAATATTAAGGTATATTATTAAAGTTATTTATATGAATAACCTCCTCTAACAAAAAGAGATATCTCTATTGATAACTCAATATTATGTATATAAACTACACGACCTATTCAGCCAGTGCTACCCAG
>JAGPWA010000089.1 GCA_018066715.1 Porticoccus sp.
AAAACTTCAAGCCTGAATACATAACTATTAAAGGAAAAGGCAAGGTGCTAAAGGCCTTGAAGGATGCCGGAAAGGGCGTTGATACCGTGTATCTGGCTCCTGACCCTGACCGGGAGGGGGAGGCCATTGCCTGGCACCTGAGAGAGGCAATTGGTGGCGACCACGGTCGCTATAAACGAGTGGTGTTTAACGAAATCACTAAAAAGGCGATCAAGGAAGCCTTTTCACAACCATCAGAACTGGATGATAACCGCGTTAATGCCCAGCAAGCCCGGCGCTTCCTCGATCGAGTGGTCGGTTTTATGGTGTCACCACTGCTATGGAGTAAGGTGGCACGTGGATTGTCCGCGGGACGCGTACAGTCGGTAGCGGTTAAGTTAATTGTTGAGCGGGAACATGAAATTCGTGCGTTCATTCCCGATGAGTACTGGACACTGCACGCTGATTTAGAGACGAACGTTGAAGATAAAATCCGTTTTGAAGTAAAGAAGCAGGCGGGTGCCAATTTCCTTCCGAAAACTCAGGAGGAGACCGATAAAGCGGTTAGCGCTCTCAGCAATGCTGAGTATCAGATTAGTAATCGCGAAGATAAACCCACCGGCAGTAAGCCCTCAGCACCTTTCATCACCTCGACGCTACAACAGGCAGCGAGTACGCGTTTGGGATATGGGGTGAAGAAAACCATGATCTCGGCCCAGCGACTCTACGAGGCGGGTTACATTACCTACATGCGTACAGATTCTACTAGTTTGAGCGCTGAAGCCGTTGAAGTTTGTCGCGATTTTATTCAAACGCGCTATGGCGATGATTACCTACCAGAGACGCCCAATGTTTACAGTAGTAAATCGGGGGCTCAGGAAGCGCACGAGGCTATTCGTCCATCCAATATTGATATTGTGCCCAGCGACTTGGTGGGCATGGAAGAGGAATCCAAAAAGCTTTACCGGTTAATTTGGCAACAATTTGTCGCTTGTCAGATGACGCCTGCACAATTTACCAGTACCACGGTGAAAGTAACGGCAGGTGATTTTGAATTGCGTGCCAAGGGCCGGGTCACCCGGTTTGATGGCTATTTAAAAGTGCTGCCAGCGCTGGCCAAGAAAAATGATGATGTCGAATTGCCGGACATGACGGTGGGTGACAAACTGGCAATGAACGTACTGATTCCACTACAGCATTTTACTAAGCCTTCCGCTCGCTATTCCGAAGCGGCTTTGGTGAAAGAGCTGGAGAAGCGCGGTATTGGTCGTCCGTCGACCTATGCATCGATTATTTCTACGATTCAGGATAGAGGTTATGTCCGGGTTGAGAGCCGACGTTTTTATGCGGAGAAAATCGGCGATATTGTCACGGGACGGTTGACGGAGAATTTTTCTGACCTGATGGACTATGGTTTTACCGCTACCATGGAAGAATATCTGGATGAGATCGCTCAGGGTGAGCTGGATTGGAAGGTGGTACTGGATCGTTTTTATGCCGATTTTTCAGGAAAGCTTGCCAAGGCAGAAGCATCTGAGGGTGGAATGCGTCTCAATGAGCCCTCTTTGACGGATATTCCTTGCCCCAAGTGTGATCGTCCCATGACGATCCGCAGTGGTTCTACCGGTGTCTTCCTTGGATGTTCCGGTTACAGTCTTCCGCCGAAAGAGCGTTGTAAGGGCACCCTTAATCTTACTTCAGGCGATGAAGCCGTGAATGTGGATGAGGATGATGAAGCTGAATCTAAACAGTTGATCCACAAGCATCGTTGCAAGGTTTGTAACACTGCGATGGATGGTTATCTGATTGATGAGACCCGCAAACTTCACATCTGCGGTAATAACCCGGACTGTGAAGGTTATGAGGTCGAAGCAGGAAGCTTTAAACTCAAGGGCTATGAAGGGCCGCTCATTGAGTGTGACAAATGCGGTAATGATATGCAGCTGAAGTCCGGTCGATTCGGTAAGTATTTTGGCTGTACCAATGAGGATTGTAAGAACACCCGGAAACTGTTGAGAAGCGGTCAGGCGGCACCACCCAAGATGGACCCCGTGCCGATGCCAGAACTGGCTTGTCTGAAGGTGGAAGATCACTATATTTTGCGTGATGGAGCTTCGGGCTTATTTTTGGCTGCCAGTAAATTTCCCAAACACCGTGAGACACGAGCCCCGCTGGTTGCTGAATTACTGCCCCATAAAGATGAGATTGACCCGAAATACACATTTCTGTTCAGTGCGCCGGTAAAAGACCCTGACGGCTTAAAAACGGTTGTGCGTTATAGCCGCAAGACGGCGGAGCAGTATGTGCAGTCGGAAGAAGACGGTAAAGCGACGGGCTGGAAGGCATTTTACGACAATGGTAGCTGGCGTGAGACAGATGGCCGCAAAGGTAGCAAAAAGAAGTAAGAGGGGACTGTTGTGAATGCGTATCTCTCCGCTGTTAACCAAAAGCTGTGTTTCAGTCATTTGCTGTTAGGGCAACTTCAGCCTGACCATAACGGCACGGCCCAACTGGAAGAAGCTCTGTGTGAGTCGGTGCTCTATCAGTTGTTCTGTGCTTATCATCATTATTTACGAGAAGTCGCCACCACTTATCAGTTCAAGTCGCCAGAGTCTATTTTGACGGTGAGTGATTTGGTCTCAGGTCTCGCGAGTATTAACAAGCATCCAGGGGAAGCGCAGGAAATGTCCAACCTGGAGGGTAATCCAGATAGTTGGCTTTGCAAGATGCTGTCTGCTTATGAACAGTTGTCCCAACCACCCCAGCAGAAAGCCAAAACAGCCGAATTTAGCCCTATTGCTGTGATGCAGGTGGATCAGCAGGATGATGCTGTTACCTTGGGAGAGAAGCCGCTCAGACACTGGTATGAGTGCTTTGAAGAGATGGTGGATCGCCATCGTTCATTGATGATTGAGTGTTAGGTCATTTGTGCGTTATGTATTTCAGCACTTAAAGAAGTATTCAAAGCTATAGGAAGCGTGCTCGGGGTTAATTACGGTGTATGACCCTGTTATAATTCGATGGTCTCCTCTATCAAACTTTCAACTGGAATAACAAATGTCTCGTTCTCTTTTCGAAATCGTGGTGTTGCCTAATGGTGATATTGCACTTAAGCGTGCTAACGAAAAAGATGAACCCTTAATCAGCATTAGCTTCTCCGATGAGGTTCAGGAATTTTTACTGGATGCCAAAATGGATGTGGCCAAGGTGATGATCGATTCAGGCCTTGAGTTATTTGAGCAGCTGGGCTCAGAAAGTATGTCGATGGAAGAGGGTAGCCCGGAAATAGTAAGTCCCCACGTACTGCACTAAACGCTGTTCGCTTTAAACCCTACCCTCACCCGTCCAACCAGCTAGAGATTATCTTTAAGCTATACCGTTTGGGTCCGAATCACACCTACGCCAAGGCCTTCAATTGAGAAGTCTTGTTCACGCAAATCGACCAAGATAGGTTCAAGTTCTTCATTCTCTGGTAACAGCATAATTTCGTGGCGCTTACGAGTTTTCTTGAAGCGCTTTACGGTGACTTCGTCTTCAATACGCGCTACAACTATCTGACCATTCTCAGCAGTTTCTGCTTTATGGACTGCTAGTAGGTCTCCATCCATGATGCCTACATTTTTCATGCTCATACCCTGAACTCGCAGT
The DNA here is from genome assembly GCA_018066715.1 of Porticoccus sp. Classification (GTDB taxonomy): domain Bacteria; phylum Pseudomonadota; class Gammaproteobacteria; order Pseudomonadales; family Porticoccaceae; genus Porticoccus. Next base: position 3,628 of record JAGPWA010000089.1, read on the forward strand.
AGGTAGTCGGCTTGGGGGTAAAACATATTTGCAGCAACTTCCAAGTAATCCTCAATATTTTCCACGGCTAAAATTGGCTCCCCAGCAGCGACTCTACCGATTAGAGGAAGACCGGATTGCTCTTCTTCAAGGAGCCGGATACCACGGGAAGTACCAGAGATCATTTCGATAACGCCCTTACGAGCCAGGGCTCTAAGGTGTTCTTCAGCGGCGTTGGGTGATTTAAACCCCAGCTCATTGGCAATTTCAGCTCGGGTTGGGGGGTAACCCGTGTTCACGATATGCTGTTTGATCAGATCGTAGATTTGTTGCTGTCTAGCGGTGAGTGCTGCTGTGGCCATGGTGTACCCCATTGAATTGAATGATGACTATTTTTAATGAGTCGCTTTTGGCTGGAGCCATAAATCACCTGTGTAAAGCAACAACTGTAAATAAATATAGCCTGTATCAAAATACAGTATATGGTGAAATTACCGTATTTGCCAAAGGTTTTTTACAGGGTATCTAGATAATGAACCGCAAGTAACAGACTATACTTAAGTGTCTGTTTGTAAAATTAAAATAGGCTCGATGTGATCAGAGAAGTAACTACAAAAGTATTAGTTGGTGATACGGTAGCAAGTGCTATGGTAGAGATCAAAGGCATAAAATAGCAGTTAGTAAGGAGGTTGTATGGACGAAGCCAAAATTCCTGAGGCATGGCGTGTATTGCGTATCCAGTCAGAGTTGGTGGACGGTATTGAGTCCCTCGCTAAACTGGGGGGTGCTGTCACTGTATTTGGGGGCGCTCGGTTTAAAGCGGGCTCTGAATTTTACGAAGAAGCCCAGAAACTCGGTGCTATTTTGGGAGAGGCGGGCGTTCCTGTTATTACGGGGGGTGGTCCCGGAGTTATGGAAGGCGCAAACAAAGGCTGCTTTGCCAGTTCATCCGCCTCTGTCGGGCTGAATATTTCATTGCCAACCGAGCAGGAGCCGAATCCTTATCAGGATATGTCTCTTGAGTTTCGCTACTTTTTTGTTCGCAAGTTTATGTTTGTGAAGCATGCCGTGGGGTTTGTTATTTTCCCTGGTGGATATGGCACCATGGATGAGTTATTTGAGGCCTTAACGCTCGTGCAAACAGGTAAGGTAAGACCATTCCCTATTATTTTACTGGGGGCTGAATATTGGCAGGGATTGGTTGATTGGATGCGGAAAACAATGTTGGCCAATGGATGTATTGAGGAGAGGGAATTACACCTGTTCACTATTGTTGATGATGCAGAATCGGCGGCGAAGGTTATTCTGCAGCACGCACGTATGTTACAGGCTCAGGAGATTGCTGAGTAGTTGGCCAATAGTAGAAGAAGTCAGTGTCAGAGATCTAAGTTCTCCAGCTTAAATATCATCTAATCCGTAAATACTGTCAAAGTCTAAATCTGAGATGGGGTCATTTAAGTTCTCTGGTATATAGACATCATCAGCCATTGATCTGTCTTCATTGCTCAGTTCGTAGGCGGCTCGCCAGTCTTCCGGGGGTTTGGCTGAGAGCAGAAGCATTTGCTGCCACGTATCAAAGTCAAGTTCACTGACATCACCATCTAGATATTGAATTTCAACGGCGCCGGCATTTTCATCTACGGCCACCACTTCAAAGATTTGGTCTTCGGTTACGTCCTGATACCAGGCACCGATGACAGGTGCTTGTGAAGCCATGATTATTTCCTCCACTTTGTCTGAGTATCCAAACTATCACCAATCCCTAGGCCGCGCACCTTATACTCTAGAACCGTTAGGTCGTTAAAAATACCAGGAAATTGCTCATATGGAGTATCTAGGTGAGGCGGTGTGTGAAGAGTTTAGGCTAACTACCTTTATTCAAATGAGTTTATTTTTTACAGTCGAGTTACGGGTTCAAAGGCTAAGATCTAGATGACATAAAGGATGAAGTTATAAATGAAAAACGGGTCTAATTTTTGTAAATAGTTGACAAAAAGGCGTTGCCTTTTTATGTTGCGCCACCAACCTGATGAGATTTGATGCCATGACACTCGGTCCACTGATGCTCGACCTGGAAGGATTGACACTGACAACGGAAGAAACAGAGTTAATCCAAAATTCATGGGTAGGCGGCGTGATCTTTTTTGCCCGTAATTTTGAACATCGTGAACAAATTATGGGTTTAGTGGCTGAAATTAGAGCTATTCGCCCAGAACTGTTGCTTTGTGTCGATCAGGAAGGTGGCCGGGTACAACGTTTTAAAGAGGGGTTTACCCGAATTCCTCCGATGCAGGTACTTGGTGATCAAATGTGTGAGCACGTAGCCAGGGGTGTCGACAGTGGGGCTGCAGAACATGAGGGCGCAGATAATGCCGAAGCTTTTTTGCAGGATGTTGGTTGGCTGATGGCATCGGAACTGCTGGCCTGCGGCATAGACTTTAGTTTTGCTCCCGTGTTGGATGTGGATCGTGTTCAGTGTGAAGTCATTGCTAATCGGTCTTTCTCTGATGATCCTGAGGCTGTCACCTTCTCTGCCAGAGCCTTTATTAAGGGTATGCATGAGGCAGGGATGGCTACGACGGGTAAACACTTCCCCGGTCATGGTGGTGTGAGGGCAGACAGTCACCTTGAAACACCCTATGACGACCGTTCTCTTGAGACGTTACAAGGGCGGGATTTACTTCCTTTTGTACATCTGGCGAATGAGCTGGATGCGGTGATGCCTGCCCATATTGTATTTCCCTCTATCGATGAAGATGCTGTGGGTTTTTCACACTATTGGCTACAGGAAATTCTCCGTGGCGAGCTACAATTTGAAGGGGTGATTTTCAGCGATGACCTCTCTATGAAGGGGGCAGATGTGGCGGGTAGTTACGCGGATAAAGCTCGCTGTGCCCTCCTGGCAGGCTGTGATATGGTGCTGGTGTGCAACAATCGCCAAGGTGCACTGGAGGTGTTGGATTACCTGAAAAACAGTGGTGTTGAACCTTCATCTCGGTTATCTACAATGTCTGCAAGACAATCATTGAACTGGGGTGCTTTGATCAGTACCGAACGCTGGTTGGCTACCTCCGCAGTATTGCTGGCACATCAAACATCTTGTATTTAAGTATCTAAAAAGGAACAGACCCCCATGCAACTTCTGGAAAATTGGCTAGTAAAAATTACGGGTGAACAGTACCTGTGGATGGTCGAAATTTTTCTAATTGTCTTTGTCGCCATGATGCTTGGCTATCTTGTTAACAAGGTGATCAATTTTCTGGAGGCTAATGCTGCACGTACCAGTACAGTTTGGGATGATGCGGTTATCGAGGCATTCCGACGCCCAGCGGTGTGGGGCATCTGGATTCTAGGGGTCAATATGGCTGCTGCGGTGGCCGCCAGAGTCTCTGAGTCAGGATGGTATGAGTTCATTGAGCCAATTAACCGGGTCGCGGTAATTTTCTTGTGCTCGTTGTTCCTGGTAAACCTTATTAAGCGTGCTGAGCGTAATCTGGTTCATCCTGATTATATGGCTGAGCCTATGGATGAAACCACCGTCAGGGCGATTGGCAAGCTACTGCGTGCCTCAATCATTATTACTGCCATCCTGATAGCGATGCAGGTGTTTGGCTACAGTATTTCTGGGTTACTTGCTTTTGGTGGTATTGGTGGATTGGCTGTGGGTTTTGCCGCGAAAGATTTATTGGCGAATTTCTTTGGTGGTTTGATGCTGTATTTGGACCAGCCCTTCAAAGTCGGTGACTGGGTTCGTTCTCCTGATCAAGAAATTGAAGGTACTGTGGAAGATGTGGGTTGGCGTCTTACCCGTATTCGTACCTTTGATAAGCGCCCGCTATATATTCCAAATTCTGTTTTTAACAGCATTTCAGTGGAAAACCCCTCTCGAATGTCGAATCGTCGTATCTACGAAACCATCGGTGTTCGCTATGATGATATTGGGAAAATGGAAGTCATTGTAGAGGATGTGCGACGGATGCTACGTGAGCACCCAGAAATTGATCAGAGCCAGACGTTAATCGTTAACTTCAATGCATTTTCTGCCTCCTCACTGGATTTCTTCATTTACACGTTTACTAAGACAACTCAATGGGTCAGGTACCATGAAATCAAACAGGATGTTCTATTGAAAGTGAGCCAAGTGATTGCCCGTCATGAGGCTGAGATTGCTTTTCCAACGTCTACGGTACACCTACCGGATCAAATACATTTAGCTCAGATAGATAATAGCCCTCAGTCTATTTCCCCTCAGTCTATTTCAGAGTCGCCTTAATGAAGGTAGGCATTATTGGTGGTAGTGGTTTTGACGATTTTGGTGAGCTGAATGTCCGGGATCGATTAACACCAACGACTAGCTGGGGAGAACCTTCTTCACCATTGATTTGTGGTGCGTTTGGAAATACAGAGGTGGTGTTTATTGCCCGTCATGGAGAAACGCATGATATCCCTCCCCACCGAGTTAATTACCGAGCCAATATTGCCGCGCTGAAAGACCAGCAAGTCTCTGCTATCTATGCGGTAAATGTCGTCGGTGGTATTAATAGAGAAATGTGCCCTGGGGATGTGGTGATACCGGATCAAATCATCGATTACACATGGGGACGGGAACACACATACTCAGATGGCCCCAGTTCAGATAGTCCTAGTGTTCCGTTACAGCATGTGGATTTCACCAACCCCTATGACGCTACCCTAAAAGACAAATTGCTACAGCAGGCTATTCATTTGGGGTTACATGTTCATGCGGGCGGTGTTTATGGTGCTACTCAAGGGCCCAGGCTCGAAACAGCCGCTGAAATTGCCCGGATGGAGCGAGATGACTGTGACATTGTAGGTATGACAGGTATGCCGGAGGCAGCGTTGGCTCGTGAGCAGGGTATTCCCTATGCTTGTCTGGCGTTAGTTGTTAATTTGGCCGCAGGTCTGGGTGACGGTGACATTTCTATGGACCAGATACAGCAGACGATTGATTCTCGGATGGCTGATATTCGGCGATTATTGGTCGCTGTGGCAAAAAACACCGAATAGATTCAACTTAACGCTATTATTTTGGCTCTGCTTTGTCTCATAGGGGTGATATTAGGGTTGGCTGACTCAGGTTATTCCTCATATTTACTAACAAGTACTAATACACCCATTTCAGGGTGATCCAAATAAGTAATCTCATCTCGAGAAACTCGTGAAGATTGTTCCAACGTGATGATGTCTGTCACCTGAAATTTGGCATTATTTGGGGTTGAAGGAGTGAGTCCCTCTGATGCTTCGGTGCCGGGTAGGTTGGGTAACATTGGCAGGGTTAATGACGATCCTTCTGATACCGAACTTTCGGGTGAATACATTCCGGGTGTGGCTGTATCAGAATGAACTGTTTCCATCATTAACGGTGGGGCTAATGAAGCAAAGCGGGCTTTCCACAGATTGGCTTGAATGTGCAGGTAACGATTCATAACCAGTCGGATACTGCCTTCCAGCTCATGGTGGTTGCCGTATTGTTCTCCCCCTTGGATTAATATCCAAGGGCTCTGTTGGAAGTCCAGCCCCTGTTGACGCCATGCTTTGTGATAAAGAGGTCGGTAGCCTGGGGCACGTTTCAGTGTGTAGTTATCTGGCCCAAGTTTGAGTAAATTTTGAGGTAGGGCGACATAGGATTCTTTATCAGCCCCAGCCAAGTTGTTTGTTGAGGCACTTGGATCCAATACAGAGTTAGTCTCTGAAGAAGCTGAGCTTGCTATCCTGTTTTGAGGCGATGAGGGGTCATAAAGATTCCGCCAGTTATCAGGGTAGCTGAGCTGAACATCCATTCGATGTTTCTCTTCTCGGTATAAATCCTGCTGACTAAAAACAAGAACTTCAATTTGATACCAAGAGGAATCTTCTGCATACGCCGTCTGTGCAATGATGGGCAGTGCAATAAATGCAAGGATGGAAACAATATGGCTCAGGCGGTTCATTAATGAATATTCCCTGTTGGCATCAGCTGGCTTAAAAGTATTTGGACCTGTTCCAGGCGTTGCTCTGCGGTGTTCATTGGCGCGGTAGGTGGTGCTGTAAATTTTAGGGTGGTTGCGCCCTGTAGACGATAGATCTCTGGTTGTTTTTGTACCAATTGCACAATAGTGAGTGGCTCTACAACGGTATCACTGCCAAAGTCGACACGTCCACCTATTGGGCCAGCTTCTAGTTTATTGATGCCCAGCTCTCTGGCTTGTAGCTTGAGCGTTGTGACTCGGTAAAGGTTTTTCAGGTGCTCGGGTATGAGGCCAAAGCGGTCAATCATTTCTACCTGTAATTCTCTCAAATCTAATTCGGAGTTGGCATTGGCAATGCGCTTGTACATCATAAGTCGCATATGCACATCGGGTAGGTAATCCTCAGGGATCAATGCCGGAATATTCAGATTGATCTCAATATCTTCAGACAGTGGAATATCTAATTCGATCGATTTTCCCTTGCGGATAGCATCGACCGCACGCTCAAGCAATTCCATATAGAGAGTAAATCCAATGGACTGAATGTGGCCGCTTTGATCTTCTCCCAAGAGTTCACCCGCGCCACGAATTTCCAGGTCGTGGGTGGCCAGGGTAAACCCAGCCCCTAGTTGATCCGCACTGCTAATAGCTTCAAGCCGTTTCACTGCATCGGTGGTCATTGACTTGGGGTTAGGTGTCAGCAAGTAAGCGTAGGCCTGGTGGTGTGAGCGACCCACACGGCCTCGCAACTGGTGTAATTGGGCAAGACCAAACTTATCAGACCGGTCGATAATAATAGTGTTGGCACTGGGTATATCGATGCCAGTTTCAATGATGGTGGTGCACACCAAAATATTAAAATGTTGATGGTAGAAATCTGACATCACTTTTTCTAGTTGCCGTTCTCTCATCTGACCGTGAGCAATTTCAATGCGAGCTTCTGGAACCAACTCTTGTAATTCACGGGCAGTTTGTTCAATACTTTTCACTTCATTGTGGAGATAGAAAACTTGTCCTCCACGTAGAATTTCACGAAGAATTGCCTCTCGGGTGACCCTCAGATCACTTTGGTGAACAAAGGTTTTGACGGAGAGTCTTTTGGCGGGTGGCGTGGCAATAATTGATAGATCCCGAACACCGGACATAGACAGGTTAAGGGTGCGCGGAATCGGAGTGGCAGTAAGAGTCAGAATATCCACTTCAGCACGCAGGCCTTTGATCTTCTCTTTTTGGCGAACCCCAAAACGGTGCTCTTCATCAATAATCAGTAGCCCAAGATTACTGTAGTCGATGTCTATGTGTAGCAGTTTGTGGGTACCAATTAAAATATCCACTTTGCCACTGGCAGTATTGGCCAGTACCTCATCCTGCTCTTTAGCCGTACGGAACCGAGAGAGCTCCTCGATGGTCACGGGCCAATTAGCAAAGCGATCACGAAAATTCCCCAGATGCTGGTGTGCCAACAACGTCGTGGGCACTAACATGAGCACCTGTTTGCCGCTGGAAATAGCAATAAAGGCAGCACGCATGGCGACTTCCGTTTTGCCAAACCCAACATCACCACAAACCAGTCGATCCATGGGTTGTTCGGAGAGCATATCCCGCTTAGTCGCTTCAATAGTGTCCAGTTGGTCCGGTGTCTCTTCAAAGGGGAAGTCTGCGCAAAATGTACGATAATCTTCTTCAGGGTCATGACAGGCAAACCCTTTTCTTGCTGCGCGAGTGGCGTAGATATCCAGTAATTCGGTGGCGGTGTCACGAATTTGTCTGAGCGCTTTATCTTTGGCTTTTTGCCATTGCTCACTGCCGAGTCTGTGCAGTGGGGCATGGTCTTCTTCGCTGCCACTGTAACGACTGATCAGATGGAGTGACGATACCGGCACATAGAGTTTGGCTTCATTGGCATACTCCAGTGTGAGAAATTCCTGAGGTTCGCCGCCAGCAGTGAGCGTTTGTAAGCCGCGGTAGCGCCCCACACCGTTGTCGATATGCACAACGGGTGCACCAACCCGCAATTCGGTGAGGTTTTTAATCACCTGGTCGGCATCTTCACGCTGTTTGCTTCGCCGCCGCCGCTGCATGACCTGTTGGCCAAATAGCTCTGATTCACTGATCAGGCAAATGCTGGGTTTATCAAGGGAGAATCCACGAGCAAGAGGGTAAATGGTGATCGCCACTGTGTGGTCGCTATTGATGAATTCTGACCAGCTCTTCATTTCAATGGGGTGAATGTCGATACGAGCGAGCAGTTCCAGTAATGTTTCACGGCGCCCGGCGGATTCGGCACAAAATAGTACTCGCTGATCGGTAGTGAGAAGGTAGCGTTCCAATTTTGTGAGTGGGTTCTCCAACTTGGCATTGATGGCAACATCCTGTGGAGCCTGAATGTCCAATGACCATTGGTTTTTCGCACGACTGGTACTGCTGTCAGTGAGCAGTTGAGTGCGAGGGTAGCTTTTTAAGTGACCGAACAATTCATCAACGGGGATAAATACTTCATTGGGTGGCAGTAGGGGCCTTGTCGGGTCGATATTGTATTCTTGGTGGCGCTGGCTCAATTCTTTCCAGAATTTTTCAGCAGCTTGGTCAATGACACCATCAGAAAAAACCAGACAATTTTTTGGCAAATAGTCGAAGAGAGTGGCGCACTTTTCAAAAAACAGCGGTAAAAAATACTCAATACCCTGAGAGGTGATGCCTTCGCTGACATCTTGGTAGAGCGGGCAGCGCCGATGATCCACATCAAAATGGGTCAGCCAGTTATCTTTAAATCGCCGGATGGCCGACTTGTCGAGTGGGACTTCTCTCGCTGGTAATAGGCAAATGTGGTCTGTTTGAGTAAGTGTGCGCTGAGTTTCCGGATCAAAGGTTCGCAGGGTTTCAACTTCATTGTCGAATAGGTCGATACGAAATGGCAGTTTGGCGCCCATGGGATAGATATCGACCAGTGAGCCACGAACAGTAAATTCTCCGTGCTCTATCACGGTATCGACACAGCGATAGCCACTGTGGTCTAGTTTTTCCCTGAGATCATTTAAATTCAGGTGATCACCTGTGTGGTAATCAAAAGCACGCTGACTGATAAACTCAACAGGCGGTAATCGGTGCATCAATGTGGTGACGGGTACGACAACGACACCGCAGGTGATTTGAGGCAAGCGAAACAAGGTACGAAGTCGTTCAGAAATAATATCCTGGTGAGGAGAAAATAGGTCGTAGGGTAAGGTTTCCCAATCAGGGAAGTGAAAGACGGGTGTTTCCTCATTCAGAAAAAATTGCAGCTCAGACTCAAGTTGGGATGCCGCCCTTGCAGAGTCTGTGATGACGATGGTTAACCCTTGGTGTTGTTGGCAGGCCTCGGCGATGGCCAAAGCAGTGCCAGATCCGCGGATGCCCTGCCAAAGGCGTTTGTCGCCCGGTAGATTGGCGGCTGGAATAGGCAAAATTGACATGTTGTCGTGGTACTTCTTGTGGCTACAGTAGTGAGGTGTGCTATTTTAGCGGCGGCTTTGGGATATTGATATGTATCTGTGGGATTTGTCGTGGGAATACGAATAATACTATTGAGTATGCTGCTTATGTTGGGTGGCTGTGCAGGCCAAGGTTTTCCGCTAGAGAATCTTGCGAAAACTGACATCGATGTGGTGGCTGATGGTCATTACTTGGAAGTGGAACGCATTCTTAAGCAGCTCACGGTTAAGGTCTATAAAAGAAACCCACGGTTTCTTTATCTGGGCTCAGATTTTAAGGGGCCGCGCACGATAGATAGCCGGGTGCAGCAAATTTTTGGTGAGCCCGGTAGATTGCAGTTCGATGAGTTGGCTGTCACTGGTGCCGAAGCCATCGAATTGGCCCTGGATGAGCAATATCGTGGCGACCGTGTCTTTGCTCTTATGGTTGGACTGACTGACATGCTGAGGCAATCCTATGGCTATAAGGCCGAGTTTTTTATGTTCAGCGAGCTGGATGAGCAAAAGCTTTATCTCAGCGCTCGTAATCTGGAAATTGCCATTTGGCGTATAAATACCTATTTGGATGCACAAAATGTCCCGTTGGTATTGACCAATAGCCGCAACGGCGAACAGCACAACCTTAGTTATGCCCAGTTGTTCGGAAAATTGATTGCCCTACAGGACATGTTGGCAATCATTGTGGCAGGGCATAATCAGCGGGTGATAAGAACTGTGGCGCTGAATGTGGCTTCTATGGCGTTTTTCCCCCTCTGATGTGTTGATTAAGGTGCGCTATGTGCCTCGTATTTGACCGGACTCAATCATTTATCAACCATCCTTCAATATAGTATTGGTATCGCACCAGTTATTCATCAGCCTTATGCTCACCAAACATAGTTGCTATCAATACACAGTTGCTCTCAATACACTGAGGCCGGATAATGCTTCCCCCTTTGAAGGACGGTGCTTTTAGCACCATATCTAGCGCAACATCATCTAACTAAGAGGTTTACCTAGTGACAGAAGAAACTCGCCCCATACCCGCTGATTTTTTTGCAGATTGGAAAGAGCGTGAAGCATTGGCAGAAGCCATGATTCCAGTGATTGGCCGGTTGTACCGGGAGAACAATGTTTCTCTCTATATGTATGGCAAGAGCATGGTGAACCAGTCTGTTATTGATCTGATGAAAGCACATCGTTTTGTGCGCCAGATGGAGCAAAATGAACTGTCCGAGTATGAAACGTTCCCCTTGGTCAAAGCGCTGTCAGAGATGAACCTCGGGCCTGCTCATATTGATGTGGGTAAGCTAACTGTGCGGTACCAAGAGTCTGGTAATGGTGGAGATCTTGTTGAATTTCTACAAAAGGAGGTGGGCGACGATATTGGTAACACTCGCAAACCTCTCCCTGAGCCACAGGATGTCGTGTTGTATGGTTTTGGCCGTATCGGTCGTCTGTTGGCCCGGTTGTTAATTGAGAAAACAGGTGGTGGTGATTTGCTTCGTTTGCGCGCCATCGTGGTTCGCAAGGGAAAGAGCATCGATGACCTAGCCAAACGTGCCAGTCTGTTACGTCGTGACTCTGTTCACGGTGCTTTTGACGGGACTATCCGAGTTCTAAAAGATCAGAATATTCTGGTTTGTAATGGCAACCCCATTCAGGTGATTTATGCGAACTCGCCTGCCGAGGTCGATTACACCGAGCATGGTATTAGCAATGCAATCATCATAGATAATACCGGTGTGTGGCGTGACGAAGATGGCTTGGGACTGCACCTGAAGTGCCCTGGTGCCAGCAAGGTTATCCTTACTGCACCTGGCAAGGGAAATATCCCGAACATTGTTTATGGTATTAACCACCATGAAATTACACCTGAATCTAAGATTATTTCAGCCGCATCCTGTACCACCAATGCCATCGTGCCGGTATTGAAAGCACTGCAAGATGAATACGGTATCAATAAGGGCCATGTTGAAACTGTTCACTCTTATACTAATGATCAGAATCTGATTGATAACTATCATAACGGCTCTCGTAGAGGCCGTAGTGCTGCATTAAACATGGTGTTGACGGAAACGGGTGCAGCAAAAGCCGTCGCAAAAGCACTTCCAGAGTTGGAAGGTAAGTTGACGGGTAATGCCATTAGGGTGCCAACCCCCAATGTATCCATGGCTATTCTCAATCTCCAGTTGGATAGCGAGACAACTCGTGATGCGTTGAATGAGTATATGCGCAAAATGTCGCTGTATTCAGATCTTCAGCAGCAAATTGACTACACCATTTCAACGGAAGCAGTTTCCACTGACTTTGTCGGTTCACGGCATGCCTGTATTTTTGATTCTGAGGCAACCATTGTGAGTGGTGACAGTGTTGTCTTGTACTGCTGGTATGACAATGAGTTTGGTTACAGCTGCCAGGTGGTTCGCTGTCTTGAAGAATTGGTGGGTGTATCCTGGCCGATGTATCCAAAATCTTGATTCTTGTGCATAAGCACTAACATGACCATTAAAGAGCCCCGGTATATCGGGGCTCTTTAATGGTAAGAAAATGATCTTTATCAATGAACGCAAGATGAGGGTCGAATTGCCACAATAGCTGTGCTGGTAATAAAGGGTCTCGAGCTTTATAATCGCGCCGGTTTAAATTCTGACGATTTTTGCATTTGGCACTGTTAATAAGCCATTTCAAGCGTTAGAAATAATAGTTTTCATCACATTTATTTTTTAGTGATGATTTTGGGGAGCTCGTTAAGAGCAATTATTAATTCAACTGCGTCAGTAGGCATAACCTATGATTAAGATCCGTCGCGGATTGGACTTACCTGTTTCGGGAGCACCCGAGCAAGTTATTCATGATGGGCCCGACGTAAATTCTGTTGCCGTTGTCGGCTTTGACTATGTTGGTATGAAGCCAACAATGGCGGTCAAAGAGGGCGACAGAGTTAAATTGGGTCAGTTACTGTTCTCTGATAAGAAAACCGAAGGGGTGCTCTATACAGCACCTGCTTCCGGTGTGATTTCAGCCATTAATCGCGGCGAGCGCCGTGTGCTTCAATCCGTGGTGATTGATGTTGAAGGCAATGATCAAGAGAACTTTTCACAATACAGTACTGCAGAATTAGCCAGCCTAGATCGAGCAGCCGTCGTTGAGAATCTGGTTAACTCCGGTCTCTGGACAGCCCTTCGTGCTCGTCCGTACTCAAAAGTACCAGCACCGGCATCAGATGCACCTAGCTCTATCTTTGTGACAGCCATGGATACTAATCCTTTGGTGGCTGATCCTACGTTGGTGATTGCTGAGCGTGAAGAAGATTTCGCTAATGGCCTGAAGGTTCTTAAGCGTCTTACTGACGGACCGGTTCACCTATGTGTTTCTGGTAACGGCTCAGCAGCTGATGCACAGATAGCTGGGGGTGATGTGGACGGTGTGCAGTCTCACCGTTTCTCAGGCCCTCATCCAGCCGGATTGGTGGGTACTCATATCCACTTTATTGATCCGGTCAGTGATCATAAAACAGTTTGGTCTGTGGGTTATCAGGATGTGCTTGCGATTGGTGCACTATTCACTACGGGTTGTCTTGATACCCGCCGAGTAATTGCCCTATCCGGCCCACAGGTTGAAAAACCTCGCTTGGTTCGCACGCGTCTTGGTGCAAGTTTGACTGAACTGACGGCAGGTGAGTTGGCTGCGGGAGAGAATAGAGTTATTTCCGGTTCGATCCTCTCTGGTCGTACAGCCTCTATTGATATTGCCGATGGTGCATACTCTTATCTCGGTCGTTATCACAATCAGATTACCGTGATTCTTGAAGGTCACCAGCGTGAGTTTTTCCGCTACATGTCCTTGGGTACTGATCGTCACTCTGCGTTTCCTATTTATCTTTCGGCCCTGAATAAAGGGAAAAAGATTAGCTTTACGACGAATACCAACGGTAGTGAGCGTGCCATGGTGCCACTGGGCAACTACGAAAAGGTCATGCCTTTAGATGTACTGCCAACCCAACTGCTGCGCGCATTGGTAGTAGGTGACACGGAAATGGCACAAAAACTGGGTTGTCTTGAGCTTGATGAAGAAGATTTGGCACTTTGCACCTACGTTTGTGTTGGCAAGTACGAATACGGCCCGATCCTTCGGGATAACTTATCCCGTATTGAGAAGGAGGGCTGATAGTGAAAATTTTACGTAACTATCTTGATAAAATTGAGCCGCATTTCCACAAAGACGGCAAGTGGGAGAAATGGTTTGCCCTGTTCGAAGCGGCTGACACTATCTTCTATTCTCCGGGTTCCGTGACAAAAAATGGTTCTCATATTCGTGATGGTATCGACCTGAAGCGAGTGATGATTACTGTTTGGTTGGCGGCTTTCCCTGCCATGTTCTACGGCATGTATAACCTTGGCTTCCAAGCTAACACTATTATGGCGGCCTCCGGTGCAACTGCCGTTGAAGGTTGGCATGGTGTTTTGATATCCATGTTTGCCGGTCATGACCCAGCAAGCCTATGGGATTGCATGTTGTACGGTGCGGTCTACTTTGTACCGATTTATATGGTCACCTTTATTATCGGTGGTTTCTGGGAAGTATTGTTCGCTATGGTTCGTGGCCATGAAGTGAATGAAGGCTTCTTTGTTACTTCGATTTTATTTGCATTGATCTGTCCACCAGATGTTCCCTTATGGCAAGTGGCCTTGGGTATTAGCTTTGGTGTTGTCATCGGCAAAGAAGTATTCGGTGGTACAGGCAAGAACTTCTTGAACCCGGCACTGACTGGCCGTGCATTCCTTTTCTTTGCCTATCCAGCTGAGATGTCAGGGGATGCGGTATGGTCTGCCGTAGATGGTTATACGGGTGCTACAGCACTATCCATAGCCTCCACGCAGGGTATAGAAGTGTTGCAACAGCAAATGACCTGGATGGATGCCTTCATCGGTAAGATGCAGGGTTCCATTGGCGAGACATCGACATTGGCTATCTTTGCCGGTGGCGCATTGTTGCTGCTCAATCGTATCGCGTCTTGGCGGATTATTGCCGGTGTCCTTATTGGGATGATTGCGTTGTCTACGCTGTTTAATTTTATCGGTTCCGATACCAACCCAATGTTCAATGTGCCTTGGTACTGGCATTTGGTGATGGGTGGTTTTGCCTTCGGTATGATATTTATGGCAACTGATCCCGTCTCTGCTTCCATGACGAACACAGGAAAACTCTGGTTCGGTGGTTTGATTGGGGTGATGGTTGTTCTGATTCGTGTCGTCAACCCGGCCTTCCCGGAAGGCATGATGTTGGCCATTCTGTTTGCTAACTTATTTGCACCGCTGATCGATCACTTTGTGGTTGAAGCCAATATTAAACGGAGGGTGGCACGTGGCTAGTAACGACTCTACTTCGAAAACTATTATTGTTGCGCTGGCACTTTGTATTGTCTGTTCGGTTATTGTTTCAACTGCGGCGGTTATGCTCCGTCCGGCTCAACAGGCTAACAAAGATCTGGATCGTAAAACGAACATTCTTGCCGCAGCTGGCATGTTGCAAGAAGGCGTCAGTGTAGAAGAGCAATTTTCTAGTATTTCGACTCGCGCAGTAGATATGGCCACTGGCAAGTTTACTGATGCGGTGGACGTAGCT
>JAGPWA010000091.1 GCA_018066715.1 Porticoccus sp.
TGTCCCATGTAACACCCCTTTTTGAAGCTGATGCCTTCAATAGCCTGCAGGTTGAGCATTTGAGGGACAAACATAGCGACAGTTTCAGTTTGCACATGGCCAAGGCCTGCCCGAATATCTTGTAAATGCCAAAAGTCATTGCCTGTGGGTGTGGCATTGGCGGAGAGCTCTTTCCAGACAGATGGGGCATCTTCGGTGGGGACGATTAGCAACTGACGGCCATCACCCAATGGATAGCGGTAACTGGCTAGAATATTGCTGGCAAGTGTTTCAGCCTCTTCTCCGCAAATACCGATCAGTTGATAGTCCTCGCTAGTATCAAGCAACTGGGTTTTGAAGAAGGCAGAAAACTTGGATAATTCATCAATATTTTGCTGGACTAGCTGGTGATTCATTACCAACAATAACTGATCTTCACTGGGTTGACATAACAGGAAGTCTGCCAGCGTTCTTCCTTTGAGGTTGCAGCGGGCTCCAATTAGGCTATGGCCCAGACTAAGTTGCTGAACATCACATGTTACCTGTCCTTGCAGGAAGCGAGCAGAGTCTGCTCCCTTAATAGAAAGCAGGCCAAGATGGATCAGTGGTGTGATAGTTGTTTTGCTTTCCAGTTCGGGGTAGTCACCGGGTTTTTCACCAAAAGAGATGATGTTTCGCTCAACAACAGAAGCACCCTGTTGGTGCAAAAAAGAATGCCAGCTGTTCATATTTAGCCCAGTGAAGAGAAGCCAGATATCTTAGTGGGTAAACTGGGGCAGTTCCACTATAATAGCCGTCCTTTTTGGCATGAGAGATAGGTAGCGTAGATGGATAGAAACCGACTTTTTTGGGCGAGCCGACGGGGTATGCTTGAATTGGATCTGGTATTGCTGCCTTTTCTTGAGAAAATTTATCCAACGCTGGAACAGGAAGACAAAGAACGTTACTGGCGTCTTCTCGATTCAGAGGATCAGGATATGTTTGGTTGGTTTCTTCGACGAGAAGACCCCGAAGATTCGGACTTGAAAAAAATAGTGCAGATCATTCGTGACACTCGACCACAAACCCGTTGAGGTTAATCTTCAACGATCAAGGTTTCTTTTACTCTGGATAATTGCCATCCATTGTTTTTCCTCGGCAGCACTCTTATTACTAGGGCTGCCTATTTTATTCGTTGTTCCCTTGTTGGTTATCATTTTAGTGGGTTTTTACGTTTCTTTTCGACGGTGGAGCAATCCAGCCTGGCAAGCAGTAATTTGTGATGAAGGATGCTGGGTTTTAAAGGGTGAAAAGGGTGTACAGGAAGCCAGTCTTCACTGGTTTTATCATTTTGGTCAATTGGTTATCTTAGGTTTTCGGATGGGTAAACACGGAAAGGTGACACTTTCATTGTTTCCTGATGCTGTCAGCGCTGAGCAGTTAAGGCAACTTCGACAGGTGCTGCTATTGGCTACACCTACAAGCGCTCACTAGTCTTTATTGGCAACAATATTTTGCCCCGCATAGTTGATGGGAACCATGATAGTGTCTTTGGCAATGGGTGAGGTGTTGGGGTAATCGAGTGTGTAGTGAAGACCCCGGCTTTCTTTGCGCTGCTTGGCACATCGAATGATAAGTTCTGCTACTAGAACTAGGTTACGAAGTTCCAGTAAATCCCGGCTAATTTTGTAGTTACTGTAATAATCCTGGATTTCTTTTTGTAATAATTCGGCGCGGTGTTTGGCCCGCTCCAGTCGTTTTTGAGTACGAACAATGCCTACATAGTCCCACATGAACCGCCGTAGCTCATCCCAGTTGTGTGATATCACCACGTCTTCGTCAGAATGAGTAACCCGGCTTTCATCCCAGGGCCTGGCTGACTCTGGCTCAGGAATAGCTTCAATCGTTTGATCGATGGCAGCCGCCGCGGAGCGGCCATAAACAACACATTCCACTAAAGAGTTGCTGGCCATACGATTTGCGCCATGTAAGCCTGTAAATGCTGTTTCTCCTATAGCATATAGGTTCCATAGGTCAGTTTGTCCCATCTTATTAACCATGATACCGCCGCAGGTGTAGTGAGCAGCGGGCACTACAGGGATAGGTTCTTTGGTGATATCGATACCGTAAATTAAGCATTGGGCTTTAACGGTGGGAAAGTGGCTTTCAATAAATTCAGCGGGTTTGTGGGTAATGTCTAAATAGACACAGTCACTCCCCAACCGTTTCATTTCATGGTCAATGGCACGGGCTACTATGTCTCGAGGCGCGAGTTCGGCTTCTGGGTGGAACTTCTTCATGAAGCGCTCACCGTCAGGCAATCTTAGGTAGGCCCCTTCACCCCGGAGTGCTTCGGTCATTAAAAAAGCTTTGGCATTGGGGTGATAGAGACAGGTGGGGTGAAATTGATTGAACTCCATGTTGGCCACCCGACAACCACGGCGCCACGCGACAGCGATGCCATCGCCAGTAGCCCCATCTGGGTTGCTTGTATAGAGGTAAGCTTTGCTGGCGCCGCCGGTTGCCAGTATCACAACTTTAGCTTGAAAAACACAGACACGGTCACTCTGGGTATCAAGGACGTAGGCTCCAGTACATCGAATTCGGCTTGAGTTTTTGTCAGCCTGGGTGATCAGATCGACAATGACATGATGCTCAAATAATTCGATGTTATTACTTTCTGCCACCTTGTCAGATAGTGAGGTGGACACCTCTTTGCCTGTTGCATCAGCTGTGTGCAGTATTCTGCGGTGACTGTGCCCGCCTTCTTGGGTTAAGTGGTACTCAGCGTTGTTATGATTTTGAGTGAATTGGACGCCTTGCTCTATTAGCCAGTGAATGGCTTCTGGGCCATTTTCAACCGTATATTTAACAGCATCTTCATGGCAGAGACCGGCACCAGCAGCGAGAGTGTCTTGAAAGTGAGCATCCGTTGAATCTTCATTATCGAAAACAGCGGCGATGCCCCCTTGGGCAAACCAAGTTGAACCTGACTTGATTGAACTCTTACTGAGTAGGGCAACCTGGTGCTTGTCGGCCAGCTGCAGGGCTGCGGTCATCCCCGCAGCACCACTTCCAATGACAAGAACACCATGGTTAAAGGATTTATTCATTTGCGGTCCTGGTACCTCAAAATCCGTGGGGGGCATGATAGTATAGCGGGGCAAAAATAAATACTGGCGTCACTTTAGTTAATTGAGAATGCGAACTAATTACAGATCAGGTGGTCTAGCAACCTGCCATATTTGATGTTGTGGGGATTGGAGTAGTGATGGAAGCCGAGCAGGCGAAAGATACCGATAAGCAGTTAGTTGCTCGCGTCCAAAAAGGTGACAAAAGAGCATTTGACATGCTTGTACTGAAATATCAGTACAAGGTGCATGCCATTGTTAGCCGTTATATAAAGGACTTTGACGAAGTTAATGACGTTGTGCAGGAAGCTTTCATTAAGGCTTATCGAGCACTGGCCAAGTTTCGTGGCGAAAGTGCGTTCTACACATGGCTTTATCGCATTGCAGTAAATACTGCCAAAAACTACTTGGTTGCTCGTAATCGTCGCCCACCAGCGAGTGATGTGGATGCGGGTGATGCAGATTATTATGAGGGTGGACAGCGGCTCCAGGATGTTGCTTCTCCGGAGAACCTGCTTTATCGAGATGAGCTTGAGGCTGTCGTCGATCAGTCTATTAGAGATTTACCTGAGGACCTTCGTACTGCGGTAACTTTACGTGAATTTGAAGGTCTCAGTTATGAGGAAATTGCTGAGGTGATGGACTGCCCAGTTGGGACTGTGAGGTCGAGAATATTTCGGGCTCGAGAGGCCATTGATGAAAAGGTTAAGGCATTAGGAAATTAATATTTCGAAGTTGTTGAACCTTTTGTTAAGGCCTATGTCTTACAGGTAGTTTTTCGATAACCTACTAGGTGGTGTCAGTATCTGATTGATGACATTTAGTGTTGGGGTAACAGTGAACTGAGGTGACTGCAGGCATGAGTGACAATAAAACTCAAATAAAAGAATCTCTGTCAGCGCTTATGGATGGCCAAGCTGATGAACTGGAAGTTCGAAGAGTACTTAAAGGTGTTTCCGAAGATGATGAGTTGCGTGATACATGGCGCCGCCATCAAATGGCCGCTGCGGCCATGCGTCGTGAGCTTCCCATGCAGGTTGTGGATTACTCTTCTGCAATTCGTAATGCCATCGAGCATGAGCCTAAACTTGGCAGTGAAACTCGTGTAGGGCGACTTCTTAAGCCTCTAGGCCGTTTTGCCGTTGCGGCATCTGTTGCTGCAATCGCGGTTGTTGGCGTACAGCAGTATGCTCAAACTGTAAATAAAACGGCTCCCTTGGCAGCTGTCAATGAAGTGCAAGTTGATTTAGGCACTCCACAGTTACGGACAGCGGCTGAATTCGGTATACCACCTGTCACCGCTCGCACTGTGAGTACTTCCAATAACCCTGGACAGGGCTATACAGCACCTCAATCTGTTGTTCAGGTTAGTAATGTTGTGCCAGATCAGATAACTCGTGAACAGGTTCAGGCTTATCTCAACGAATTAATGTTACAGCACACTGAGCACGCAGCAATGAATACCAATCAAGGTATGCTGCCCTTCGCTCGTATGCCAACTGACCAGGATCAGTGAAAACAACATTATTAAAACCTAAGTTATTGACGTTTTTCTCCAGGTTATGTGCTGCGACTTGCCTCTTGGTGGTCGCAGCCTCACCGTCTTTTGCTCTCGATGACATCAACTCCGTTACCAGTTTGCTAAAACGAATGGCCGAGGCCAATCGACAGATCAGCTATCAGGGGATTTTCTCCTATGAGCATGGTGGGGCTTTAAAAACTGTTAAGGTTTTTCATGCAGTACGTGATGGTCAGGAGTTTGAGCGGATAATCCATCTTAGTGGTCCCAAGAGGGAGGTTGTACGGAGAGGGAATGACCTTAGCTGTCAGCGGCTCGGTGATGCCATGCTAAGGGGGGCTGCCTTAGGTATAGCCAACATCTCTCGTGGCCATCTGGAGAATTATTACGATCTCTATATTAAAGGAGATGAAAGAGTTGCTGGGCGCGATGTGACCATTGTTCATGTTGTACCCAAAGATGACTTTCGTTATGGGTATGTCTTGGGCATTGATAAAGAAACGGGGCTCTTACTTCAATCCATGCTGATCGGTAGTGACAAACGGGTATTAGAACGATTTCAGTTTGTGGATATCTCGATTGGCATCCTGATTGATGATATGGCGTTGGAGCCGACAGATACAGAGCATCATATGGCCTCTTTAAATACGTCCCCGTGTCTAGATGATATGACACACTCTTCTGAATCGACTGTTCGTCAATGGAAAGCGTCATGGTTGCCACCTGGTTTTGCCATGGCTGGCTCTCATCAGTCTACTGAAACAGACCGAGAAACACGGGTATTCACTGATGGCCTTGCTGTTTTTTCCATATTTATTGATTCAGGCGAAGCTGCTAACTTGCCAATAATACAGGCCCAGCGTGGCGCCACGGTCGCCTTTCTCATTCGCATGGATATTGAGAGCACTAACTACGCTATCTGTGTTGTTGGCGAAATCCCAATTAAAACAGCCAAGAAAGTGGCTGAGTCTATGGCTCGATTACAGTAGTCCTTGCTTAGCCTTCACGAGGTGTCGTTTGGGGCAGGGAGTATATTTATATACTCTATCCTAGCCCCCAGTGTTAAAGACCGATTAGAATTGTTGCATTAATTTGAATTAAGAGAATATTATCAGTGATAAAGGAAACAGGTCGTGTGGTCGCTATTGAAGAGGATGGTGTATGGGTTGAAACCATACAGCAGTCTGCGTGCCAGACCTGTGTCGCTGAGAAGGGCTGTGGCCAGAGTTTGATTGCTAAAATGACGGGTAAAACTACAGCGATTAGAGTATTGCCTGGTCACTGTGATCTTAGCCTTATTGGGAGGGATGACCGTGTTGTTATCGGTATTCCCGAGCATGTGGTGGTCAGCGGCACTCTGCTGATTTATTTGCTTCCGTTGCTGACTATGATTTCTGGAGCCCTACTGTTTGACTTTTTGGCAACGACTAGCACAGCAAGCGATATTTATACGGCGTTAGGGGGGCTGCTTGGGCTGGTTACAGGAGGTCTCATCGTTAGGGGGCATTCACACCTCAATCGAAACAATCTTGATGTACAGCCTATGCTTATAGAGCAGCTGCCGTCCTAGAGCCGCTTTCTTCATAAAACAACTTCCAGTGAACAACTAAGTCTAACCTTTCTTAATTTTAACTGTCTGATACAGCGACTCGTCAAACATTATTGGGAGAGCTTGTATGCTTAAGCAGTTCATGGCATTTTTTCTGTTGACCAACCTTTATTGGGGTGAGGTCGCATATGGTCATGGCTTACCCAGTTTTACTGAGTTGATTGAGGCAGCTTCACCTGCAGTGGTAAAAATAGAGACTATTCAAGTTGAGCAAATTCAAAGTGTTCCTCAGTTGCGCCGTAATGATATCCCCGGAATTTATCAAGATTTATTTGAGCACCGGCGTGGGCGGCCTAAAGATGGGGGTTCTATGGGATCTGGCTTTCTCATTTCCCATGATGGATATATTCTCACCAATCACCATGTTGTCGAGGGCGCAGATGAAATCGTCATTCAATTACTGGATCGTCGTGAGTTTGATGCAAAGATCGTGGGTTTTGATCAACGCTCGGACCTCGCATTGCTTAAAATTAATTCGGATGACTTGCCAGCACTAAAATTTGCGAAACCCGATAAGCTTAAAGTGGGTGAGTGGGTGATAGCCATTGGATCCCCATTTGACCTAGATTACTCAGCGAGCGCGGGGATTATTAGCGCTATTGGCCGGAGTCTCCCCACTGACAAGGGTGATAACTATGTCCCTTTTGTTCAGAGTGATGTCGCGATTAACCCAGGTAATTCTGGCGGTCCTCTCCTCAATCTAGATGGAGATGTTGTCGGGGTTAATTCGCAGATATTCTCCCGGTCAGGTGGCTCCATTGGTGTCTCATTTTCTATCCCGGTGAGTGTCGCGGTTGAAGTGGTTGACCAATTAAAGTCCAAAGGACGTGTAGATAGGGGGTGGCTTGGTGTTTATACACAGGATGTGGATAAAGACTTGACTCGATCACTTGGGTTAAAAAAGCCTCACGGGGCGTTAATTGCACAAGTTGAGATAGGTAGCCCTGCCGACAAGGCCGGTATTCTTGCCGGGGATGTTGTTGTCAGTCTTAATGGTCAGGCCATTATTGACTCTAGCGATCTCCCCCATGTGGTTGGTCTAATTTCTCCGGGAAGAAAGGTAACAGCAGACCTTGTTCGAAAAGGTAAAACAAGAACCCTGGATATTGTTATCGGCGTACTATCGAGTCCTGACCCAGTAGTTAAGGTGATTGATCATCCGGACAAGCTGGGACTGATTGTTGCCGCTGTAGATGATGCTGAGGTGAGTCGATGGCGGAGGGGGGTTCTGGTCAAATTAGTCGTTTCTGATTCTTCGGCCCATCATGCAGGGATTCGTCAAGGAGACGTTATTGTACAGCTGGGTCACAACAGCATTGATAGCCCGGAACAGTATTATGATGGGGTCGAAGCATTACCCAAGGGCGAGCCAGTAACTATTCGATTAATTCGCCAGGGTCGATCGATTTCCGGCAGTATACAAGTTGATGGTTAACAGATTTGATTACCTATTACAGGTTGTGTTCTACATGACAGGAGATCGTTTTATGTAGAAGGCAATTCGTGGCTTCAATGTGCCAAATAGGCTAGACTGCACGCCGAAAATCAACCCACATGCCATTACTGGCAACTAACCTAAATTGAAGCGCTGTGTCTGACCTAAGTCATATTCGAAACTTTTCCATTATTGCTCATATCGACCATGGGAAATCTACTATAGCTGATCGTTTTATCCAGGTATGCGGAGGCCTTGCCGAGCGGGAGATGGCGGAGCAGGTTCTCGATTCCATGGATATTGAGCGGGAACGAGGCATCACCATTAAAGCTCAGAGCGTGACTCTGGATTTTATTGCCAAAGATGGTAAAACCTATCAGCTAAACTTTATTGATACCCCAGGACACGTGGATTTTTCCTATGAAGTATCCCGCTCCCTCGCAGCTTGTGAAGGGGCTCTGTTGGTTGTTGATGCAGGGCAAGGGGTTGAAGCCCAGTCTGTTGCAAATTGCTATACCGCTATTACACAGGGGCTTGAAGTGCTGCCTGTCCTGAACAAAATGGACCTCCCTCAAGCGGAACCAGAGCGAGTTATAGAAGAAATTGAGGATATTATAGGTATTGATGCTGTGGATGCTGTTCGATGCAGTGCCAAAACAGGTATTGGTATCGACGATATTTTGGAACAGCTAGTCATTAAAATTCCTCCACCAACGGGAGATGTAGACGCTCCATTACAGGCGCTGATTATTGACTCTTGGTTTGATAATTATCTAGGCGTGGTTTCTCTGGTACGTGTTACCGAGGGAACGCTCAAGTCTAAAGACAAAATTATTACCAAGTCTATTGGTAAAGCCCAAATTGTTGATAGTGTGGGCGTCTTTACGCCAAAACGTAAGGTCACAGGTGTACTTCGTGCTGGTGAGGTAGGCTTTGTTGTGGCTGGTATCAAAGATATTCTTGGCGCACCTGTGGGTGATACCTTTACTCATGCTAAGACACCGGATGTCCCCGCATTACCCGGTTTTCAGAAGGTTAAACCTCAAGTTTATGCGGGTATGTTTCCGATTAGTTCGGATGATTTTGAGGGTTTCCGCGAGGCATTATCCAAACTGACCCTGAATGATGCATCACTTTTCTATGAGCCCGAGAGCTCAGATGCTTTGGGCTTTGGTTTTCGCTGCGGTTTTCTTGGCATGCTGCACATGGAGATTATCCAAGAGCGGCTAGAGCGAGAGTACGACCTTGATCTCATTACGACGGCCCCCACGGTTGTTTATGAAGTGTTAAAGACTGATGGTAGTCTCATTCATATCTCAAATCCGTCAGACCTGCCAGACCCTGTTTATATTGATGAAATGCGTGAACCACTCTGTGAAGCCAATATTTTGGTACCAAAGGATTATGTGGGCAATGTGATGACCCTCTGCATTGACAAGCGGGGTGTACAGAAAGATATGCAGTTCGTCGGTGGGCAGGTATCGCTTACCTATGAAATTCCTATGAATGAAGTAGTGATGGATTTCTTCGACCGGCTGAAATCAGTCAGTCGTGGCTTTGCTTCCCTGGACTATAGCTTTACCCGGTTCGAGGCAGCTCCTCTGGTTAGGCTGGATGTGTTGATCAATGGAGACAAGGTCGATGCCTTGGCGGTGATTATTCACCGTGATCATTCGCAGCACAGAGGCCGCCAGCTCACTGAGAAAATGAAAGAATTGATTCCTCGCCAAATGTTTGATGTAGCTATTCAGGCCGCTATTGGTGGGCATGTGATTGCACGGACATCGGTTAAGGCACTTCGGAAAAATGTTACCGCAAAATGTTATGGTGGCGATATTTCTCGGAAGAAGAAATTACTGGAGAAGCAGAAAGAGGGAAAGAAACGCATGAAGCGGGTGGGTAATGTGGAAATTCCTCAGGCTGCCTTCTTGGCTGTGCTGAAAACAGATAGCTGACACGACAGATAAGAGAGATAGCTAAATGGATATTAATTTCCCACTAGTACTGATGATCTTGGTGATTGTCACAGGGATTATCTGGTTTATAGATCGCTTAGTGTTAGCTAAAAAGCGCGGTGATCAGCCCGTGCCCACTTGGGTTGAATACAGTGGTTCCTTCTTTCCTGTATTGCTGGTGGTTTTTGTCCTTCGCTCTTTTTTATTCGAGCCGTTTCAGATTCCGTCAGGTTCAATGATTCCAACGCTGAAGGTCGGTGACTTTATTCTCGTTAATAAGTATGCCTATGGTTTGCGCTTGCCGGTTACTGGTACCAAGATTATTCCTGTGAGCGAGCCACAACGTGGGGATGTGATGGTGTTCTTCCCGCCGAATGACGACCGATATTTTATCAAACGGGTGATTGGTCTACCTGGTGATAGTATCCGGATTCTCAATAACATACTTTACGTCAATGATGAATTGGCTGAGCAAACAGTCTATCCAGAAATGCCTGAAGATCCTCGTTTTCTGTTAATGGAAGAGGATTTGGATGGTGTTGTACACCGAATGCAGAAACGTAAGGTGGCGGGACGCTTAGGGAAAAACTACGCTATTGTTGTACCGAAAGGTCATTATTTTATGGTGGGTGATAATAGAGATAACAGCAGTGATAGTCGTGTTTGGGGGCCTGTTCCAGAGAAGAATATTGTTGGAAAGGCCGTAGCCGTATGGATGCACTGGGAATCATTCAGCAGCTTGCCTAGCTTTAGCCGAATGGGCAAAATCCAGTAGTCACAGTTTGACGTTATTAATGGAGATAGGATCATGAAACATAATAAGCAAAAAGGGGTTACAGTCCTTGGTGGACTGACAGTCTTACTTATTGTTGGGTTTTTTCTGACAGCCGTGTTTAAAGTGGGACCGCTATATCTGGATAATTCCTTTGTACGTGCAGCGCTAGATTCTCTGGCTCAAGAAAATATTCATACGCTGACGGATAAAGACGTTAGAAAAAAACTCAGCAGCTCCTTCGATATTAACAATATACGTGATGTTGATACGAAACAGATAAAAATTATCCGCGAGAAAACCAAGACATTGGTCACGTTGAATTATGAAAAACGTATCGAGTTTATGGGGAATGTCGATGTTGTTGTTCGTTTTGAAAACAGTTACGACAGCTCCAAGTAATTAAAGATAAGTAGATCATATCGGGTGCAAATTACTAAGCAACGTTTCTTGAATCGTATTGGTTATCAGTTCAAAGATCACGCTTTACTGGAGCTGGCCCTGACCCATAGAAGTTGTGGTTCCAGCAACAATGAACGGCTTGAATTTCTTGGTGATGCCGCGCTAAATTTTATTATTGGCCATGCCATTTATCAGCGGTTACCTGATATTAGAGAAGGTGAACTAAGTCGCTATCGTTCCAGTTTGGTTAAAGGCGTCACGCTCACTGACGTCGCTAATGAGCTACAGTTGAGCGAGCATCTACATCTGGGCGTGGGGGAAATAAAATCTGGAGGCCATCATCGGGCTTCAATTCTAGCGGATACTGTAGAAGCTATTATTGGGGCTATTTACCTTGATGGCGGTATGGCTCCTTGTGAAAAGTCTGTTCTCCAATGGTTTGAATCCAGATTAGAGAACCTTAATGATCAGGGTCTTAAAGACCCAAAAACCCAGCTTCAGGAATTTATGCAGTCCAGTGGCAGCCCTTTACCGGTCTACGAGGTGGTGGGTGTTTCAGGTGAGGAACACAATCAACAATTTACTGTGCATTGTAGAGTCGATGGCTTGAAGAAACCCACCATAGGTTGTGGCAGCAGTCGTCGCCATGCCGAAAAACAAGCCGCTGAGTTGGCCCTAAAAGGATTAATTAAATGACCGAAACTGAACCAGTACAACGTTGTGGTTATGTAGCCATTGTTGGGCGCCCTAATGTGGGTAAATCCACATTGCTTAATCACTTACTGGGTCAGAAAATTAGTATTACTTCTCGTAAACCCCAAACAACGCGACACAATACCCTGGGTATCAAAACAGAAGGAGATACGCAGTTTATTTTTGTGGATACGCCGGGCCTTCACACGAATCAACAAAAAGCCATTAATAAGTATATGAACCGTGCTGCTGAGAGCGCCATTCGTGATGTTGATGTGGTGGTTTTTGTCGTGGATCGTAGTGCTTGGACGGAGGCTGATGAGAAGGTCGCTGAGGAAGTGATGAAGACCAGTTCGCCCGTCATTATTGCAATCAATAAACTTGATAGATTGGAAAACAAGTCTGAATTATTACCACACCTACAAAAACTTGCCCAACGTATGCCCGAAGCTCAACTGATTCCCGTTTCTGCACTATATGGACAACAGCTAGAGCTTCTGGAAGAAGCTATTCAGAAACATATTCCTGAGAGTGATCACTACTTTCCTGAAGATCAAATCACTGATCGTAGCCAACGCTTTCTTGTTGCAGAGCTAGTTCGAGAGAAAATCACCCGTCAACTGGGTGCCGAGGTGCCTTACGAGGTGGCTGTGGAGATTGAGGCCTTCAAATATGAGGGAAAAATCTGTCATATTAATGCACTTATATTGGTGGAGCGAGACGGGCAGAAAAAAATTATTATCGGTGAAAAGGGTGCCCGTTTGAAAAAGATTGGCCAAGAAGCACGTCTTGATATGGAGCGGTTGCTCGATTGTAAGGTAATGCTCAATCTATGGGTCAAAGTTCGTAGAGGGTGGTCGGATGATGATAGGGCATTGCGTAGCCTAGGCTACGATTAATATCAGGCCATGTCTAATGCTAGGGTTTGAACATTAACGGTGATACCCCTGAAGGCTCCCAGAATCTTCTTGGTCCAAATAGTCAGCACTGGGTAGAGTGATTATGCGTGTTGATAGTGAACCAGCATTTGTACTCCATACTCGACCTTATCGTGAAACCAGTCAGTTGGTTGATCTCTTTTCCCGTCATTATGGCCGATTTAGAGCCGTAGCGCGGAGTCCTCGACGCACCAAAAATTCCACGGGAAAGCTGTCACCATTCACACCATTATTAGTTGCGTGGAACGGTAAATCAGACTTAAAGACGCTGGTGAATACAGAGCCATCTGGGGCTTCTCTTATGCTGGCAGGTGAACGTCTTTATAGTGGGTTCTACCTCAATGAATTGTTGCTGCGGTTATTAGCTGAACATGATCCCCACGAGTGGATTTTTGACTGTTATCTCGAAATAATGACTAAACTTGTCGATGGAGACCAGGTTGAACCTGCTCTTCGACAGTTTGAAACCTATTTATTGAGCGACCTTGGTTATGGGCTTGTGCTTGATATTGATGCCGAGTCTGGAAAGCCTATTGTGCCAGACCAGTGGTATTGGTTTGACCCTACCGTCGGTTTGGTTGCGAGACATTTTGTTAGTGGGGATCGTCGTGCACCTAACTGGTTTCAGGGTACAGAGCTTCTCGCTATCCATCATGGCAGTGATTCAAACCCGTCAGCTGGCCAATCTAGAAAAAGGCTGATGCGCTTGGCGCTAGAGCCCCATTTGGGCGGCAAGCCTTTGCGTAGTAGAGAGTTATTTTACTAAGCACGAGTCTTTGTCTGTGAGACCATACTAGGATTTAGCGATTGGGAGTGTGCATGATTATTGGTATTGGCACTGATATTGTTCAAATAGCTCGAATTAAAGATGTGCTTGAGCGTCGTGGTCGTTTTTTTGCAGAAAGAATTTTGTGCCCGGCAGAACTCGCCATCTTTGATAATAAGAAACAGCCCGAGGCTTACTTGGCGAAACGCTATGCTGCTAAGGAGGCCGCCAGTAAGGCGTTGGGGACGGGGATCGGAACTATTTCCTGGCAGGATATTGAAGTTAGTAATGATAGCGCCGGTGCACCTTTGCTGACACTCACTGGTGCCGCACACGCACGAATGGTAGAGATAGGTGCCAGTAAGGTGTTGGTTAGTCTGTCGGATGAGCGTGATTTTGTTGTAGCCTTTGTGACGCTTTCTTGTGACTAGTGGTGTCAGTCCTACTGTGAATCAGTACCAGTGAAGTGGTACTGATTTACATCTGTTGCATGACTATTTAGGATTTACTCAATAACCGGTTCGAAGGTGATTATTATTAATCTATCTTAGGTTCGGGCTATTTTTCGGGTAAAGATCTACGCCTCACTATAAAATATGGGCTTTACACAAGGTGCTACTTACTTGTCGAGTAGCCGTGCATTTATTTTGGTTGAGAGATTGATGTCGTACCCAACTATTGAATCCTGTGTGGGGGAAACCCCACTTGTACAATTACAACGTCTCCCTGGCAACACAAGCAATACACTTCTTGTGAAGCTGGAAGGTAATAATCCTGCTGGTTCTGTCAAGGACAGGCCTGCCATGAGTATGATTCAGCAGGCTGAGGCCCGTGGTGACATTTACCCTGGTGATACACTTATCGAAGCGACCTCGGGTAATACTGGCATCGCATTGGCGATGGCTGCCGCTATTAAAGGCTACAAAATGGTATTAATCATGCCAGAGAATAGCACTGATGAGCGAAAAGCCGCTATGAGGGCATATGGCGCTGAATTGATCCCGGTGACCAAGGAAGCCAGTATGGAAGGTGCACGTGATCTCGCTAAAGCGATGGAAGCAGAGGGAAAGGGTAAAGTATTAGACCAGTTTGGCAATACGGATAATCCTTTGGCGCACTATGAACATACGGGGCCTGAAATATGGCGGCAAAGCGGCGGCAGAGTAACCCATTTCGTCAGCTCGATGGGGACGACGGGGACCATCATGGGTGTGTCCCGTTACCTGAAAGAACAAAACCCCGATATTCAGATTATTGGTCTACAGCCTGAAGAGGGTGCCAGCATCCCTGGTATTCGGCGTTGGTCGAAAGAATACCTTCCTGAGATTTTTGAGGCATCTCGAGTTGATAGCACTATGGATATGGGCCAGCAGGAGGCGGAGGAATGCATGCGAAGATTGGCCTGTGAAGAAGGGATATTCTGTGGTGTTTCCTCCGGTGGCGCGGTGGCAGGGGCCTTAAGGTTATCGGCTGGTATAGAAAATGCTGTGATTGTGGCCATTATCTGTGATCGGGGAGACCGTTACCTGTCTTCTGGTATTTATTAGAGACCTTTGCACGAAAGCCATTTGGCTCCCATGCTGCGTTAAAAACATGCTCAATCGGTCATTTATCATATATAAACTCTCTCTTTGCGCGTGTTTTTTCCTTACCTGGAATCAAAATCATCTTTCGTGCAAAGGTCTCTATTAGTCATTCATGTTCTTTGAGTGTAGCGCTAGGTTGCAGGTCATCCGTCAGAGAGGTTAAGCTCCGAAGCAAATTATTGTCTGGCAGTTACCTTATTGGGGCTGATTTCAGAATACACATTCTCATCTAATGATGATGAGTCGATCGTGTTTAGGTAGAGCCATCTATGGTACAGGTTAGGAACCGCCACCCCCTTCATGATGATGGGGATATTTGCATTGATCAGTGGGCCACAGACCTGCTTGCACAAGTTACTGAAGGTAGTTTTTCCAGAGAAACTCTTGTGACTGCCTGTGAGTTAGCTCGAGATGCTGAAGCAGGTGCCAGCCCCGTCAATGACCAAGTTTGGGCGGCTACCGTCAGTAGTTTTCGCACCGGCTTGGAAATGGCCGAAATTCTTACTGAACTCCATCTTTATGATCAGGACAGCTTGGTAGCATCCATTCTTTATCGAGCCGTCAGGGAAGGTCGGTTACCTGTTGAAACGGTACGGAATCAATTTGGTGAGAGCGTCTCTAAATTGATTGAAGGCGTCCGTAAAATGGCGGTTATTAGCACCTTGAGAGCAGATGGTGATGACGGCGTATTTGGTCATGCCGGAACAGTGCAAGCAACCAAAGTTAGGGAAATGCTCGTTTCTATCATTGATGATGTGCGAGTGGCTCTGATTAAAATTGCTGAACGAACCTGTGCCATCCGTGCATTGAAGACGGCAACAGAAGAAAAACGTTTACGGGTCGCTCGCGAAATCTTTGACGTCTATGCACCTCTGGCCCACCGGCTAGGTATCGGTCAGTTAAAATGGGAGCTGGAGGATCTGGCCTTTCGGTATCTTGAGACCGATGAATATATGCGTATTGCTCGGTTGCTTGATGAACGGAGAATGGACCGTCAGCAGTATATCAAGGAGCTGATCAGCACTCTTGAAATGGAGCTTAGAAAGGCTGGTATTGAGGGTGATATTGCTGGGCGGGCCAAGCATATCTACAGTATTTGGCGAAAAATGCACCGCAAGGGTATAGGTTTTTCACAAATCTATGATATTCGCGCTGTAAGAATACTCGTGCCCACCATTGCAGATTGTTACACCTTGCTGGGCATTGTACACAGCCATTGGCGGATTATTCCTAATGAATTCGATGACTATATAGCCTCCCCAAAAGAGAATGGTTATCGCTCATTACATACGGCAGTTATAGGGCCTCACGGAAAAGTACTGGAAATTCAAATTCGCACTTGTGAGATGAATGAAGAAGCTGAGTACGGTGTTTGTTCCCATTGGCGCTACAAGGGCACAGACACCAAATCTACGACAAATAGTTATGAGGATAAAATTTCCTGGCTTCGACAGGTATTGGAGTGGCATGAAGAAATTGAAGATGACCATGTGAAGGAATTGCTCAGTCGTGATAATGCGACTGACCGAATTTATGTTTTTACACCAGAAGGACATGTGGTAGATCTTGCCGTGGGTTCTACGCCGCTGGATTTTGCCTACAGGGTTCATACCTCTATTGGGCACCGATGCAGAGGTGCCAAAGTGAATGGCAAAATAGTGCCACTTAATACCGCACTCCATACGGCTGATCAGGTGTCAATCTTAACGGGTAAGCAGGAAGCGCCCAGTCGAGATTGGCTGTCTACAGCACTTAACTACCTACACACCACTAGAGCGCGCGCCAAGGTTCAACAATGGTTTAGAAAGCAGAACCAGGAACAAAATATTTTGGCTGGCAAAGCTATTCTCGACCGTGAGTTTCGTCAGCTGAATATCAAAAAAGTTGATCTTGATACGATATCAGAAAAATATAATAAACATGGTGTGGACGGGCTTTATGCGGCGATTGGTGCCGGAGATGTACGGATAGACCAAGTTATTAATGCCACGTTAGCACAACTGGATATGACCAGAAAGCAACGCAAGGCGCTTCCCTCATCTCCAGCCAAAGCAAGCCGCTATGCTGAATCGGAAGTATATATCTACGGTGTGGGAAACCTACTAACTCATATTGCAGGCTGCTGTAGTCCGGTTCCCGGGGATCAGATCGGCGGCTACATCACGAGTGGGCGTGGTGTCTCAGTACACCGCAAAGATTGTGGCAACTTACTACGGCTACAGGCTGCGGAGCCTGAGAGGGTACTTGAAGTCAGTTGGGGTCGTGCACCAAAACAAGTTTATCCCGTAAAAATTACACTTGATGCCTATGATAGGGCTGGTCTGTTGAGAGATATTTCAATGGTTCTTGACATGTCTGGTCTTAATGTTTTGGCGATGGCTTCCAAAAGTGTTGAGACCCAGACGGGGGTTTCGGTCCGGATGGATGTCACTATAGAAGTGTCGAGTATTGGGGCGTTAAGTACAGTTATGTCCCGTCTGGGTAAAATTCCAAATATGACCAATGTTCAACGTGTGGATGAATATTAAGGTGTTCAGATGAGTGGCAAGCAGTATCAACTGGAAGATTTGTTGTATCTAATGCGGCGCCTGCGTGATCCGGAAACAGGTTGCCCCTGGGACTTAAAGCAGACGTTTGAAACCATTGTTCCTTATACACTGGAAGAGGTGTATGAAGTGGTTGATACCATCGAGCGACAGGATTACGCACACCTCAAGGAAGAACTGGGGGACCTGCTGTTTCAGGTCGTGTTCTACGGTCAATTGGCTGAGGAGAAAGACCTATTTTCCTTTGATGATATCGTTTCAATATTGGTCAACAAGCTTGTTACCCGACACCCCCACGTATTCCCTGCAGGAACGCTGGTAAGTGAAAGGGAAGCGGGGGTTGTGCCCGACGAGGTAAGGATAAAACAGACTTGGGAGTCCATTAAGGCTTCAGAAAGGAAAGAAAAAGGCAGTCACTCAGTACTGGCTGATATCCCGGAAAGCTTACCCGCATTAACTCGGGCAACTAAACTGCAAAAACGAGCTGCAAACCATGGTTTCGATTGGCCATCTATTGATGGCGTGATGGATAAGCTTGATGAAGAAACTGCTGAGTTAAAAGTGGCCCTTCAACAGGGTGATCAAGAAAATATCGAAGAAGAATTAGGGGATTTAATGTTTACCATGGCCAACCTCTGCCGCCATATGGGTGTCGATGCTGAAATTACATTGCGTAAGTCTTCAAAAAAGTTTGAGCATCGTTTCCAGCATATTGAGAATAGGGTGGCCGATAAGGGGAGCACACTGAAGAAAACAAGCCTGGATGAACTAGATCAACTTTGGGATGAGGCAAAACGGCTATAGTCCGCTAAAGTCCCATCAGGCCAAAAGCCACTGGTCATCTTGTGGTCAGATGCATTTATGTGTAAGGTTTGCGGCCAATAATTACCAATGGGGTAACGAGTCAATCATATACCCCCCCAGAAAACCGGAGATCATTAATGAGAATTATTCTATTGGGCCCGCCCGGTGCAGGAAAGGGCACCCAAGCTACCTACATTACTGAGAAATTTGGCATTCCTCAAATTTCCACTGGCGACATGCTACGTGCGGCGGTAAAAGCAGGAACTGAGCTTGGCCTTAAGGCTAAGGGCATCATGGCATCTGGTGGATTAGTTTCAGACGACCTGATTATTGCTTTGGTTAAAGAACGTATTCAAGAGCCAGATTGTGTCAATGGCTTCCTGTTCGATGGTTTCCCAAGAACGATCCCTCAAGCAGAAGCTCTCTTGGCGGAAGGTGTTGCTATCGACAAGGTGATTGAAATCCATGTGGCAGATGAAGAGATCATTGCTCGTTTAAGTGGCCGCCGGGTTCATGAAGGTTCAGGACGTGTCTATCACATCATTCACAATGCGCCTAAGCAGGAAGGTATTGATGATGTAACGGGTGAACAATTGATTCAACGTGAAGATGACACAGAAGCAACGGTTCGTAATCGTCTGGATGTTTACCACGATCAAACGAAACCACTGGTAGGCTTCTATCAGGGCTTATCTACATCTCAACCTGATACAGCTCCAGCTTATGCTCGAGTTGATGGTGTGGGTCCATTGAATGAAGTCCAGTCTCGCTTAGAAGCAGCGCTGGCCTGAAATCAGTAACTTATGCAAAATGGGCTCTTCGGAGCCCATTTTTTTTAGCTTAATTCAGTCGTTTACATGCAATGAACAAATCTGCTGTTATTTTGGTTAATCTTGGTACGCCTAATGCTCCTACAGCACGCGCTGTACGCCATTTTTTAACCCCCTTTCTTTCTGATTACCGTGTCGTGGAAGCACCACGATTATTATGGTGGTTTGTGTTGAGGCTGATTGTTATTCCTCTACGTGCAAAAAAAGTTGCTAATGCATACCGTGAAATTTGGTGGGAAGAGGGTTCTCCATTACGGGTTGTTAGTCAACGCCAGGTATCGGCTTTGCAAGCTATGCTGGATACAGAATATGGTAGTAGTGCACCGTTGGTGCTGTCTGCAGAGACCTATGGGGATTCCTCGCTTACTTCAAATATTGCTGCATTAAAGGCAAAGGGTATTGAGCAGTATATTGTGGTTCCTCTGTATCCACAGTATTCAGGTTCAACAACTGGTGCGATATATGATCAATTAGCTGATATCGTCAGAGGAGAGCGAAACGTACCTGATATCAACACGGTCAAATCATTCTATAATCAGCCTGAATATATAGAGGCTTTATCACAGAGTGTTTTGGCTCATTGGAAAAAGCACGGTCGTAATCAAAAACTACTCATCTCGTTCCATGGTATTCCTCAGGAATATACTGATAAGGGCGACCCTTACTATGACCAATGTATGGCAACGGCTGAAGCATTGGCGTTGGCATTACAACTCGAAGCATCTGACTGGAAGGTTGGATTTCAATCACGATTTGGACCCAAACAATGGTTACAACCTTATACCGATGAACAATTAAAGGTGTGGGTGCAGGAGGGCGTTGAATCGGTGGATGTTATCAGCCCAGCGTTTGTTGCAGATTGCCTTGAAACACTGGAAGAATTAAATATTGGCTCTCGAAAGTTGTTTATGGATGCTGGTGGTGTGGAATATTCTTACATTCCATGTGTTAACGATTCCCCTGCATTTATTAAATCTCTTCTCTGCTTAGTTAAACAAAAATTCCTATAAAATAGATAAACGTCAAAATTTGGCACTATTTTCAACTAATTTGGTAAAAATAGTTGTTTTTAGTGGATAAATATTTTTTATTGCATAAACTTTAACCATTAACAATTTTCGTTATTAAGCTAGTACGTTTTATACCCCTAAATCGTAAGGAGAAACACAATGGCTCGCGTTGCAAAAAAGACGGCTATAAAAAAACCGGTACGTAAAACCGCTACCAAAAAACCAAAATCAAAAGCAAAAAAAACAACTTCTGTATTTGATAAAGCCACTGCTCTTGTGAAGTCCATTGAAAAAGAAATAAATATACAGACGACAAAAGTGATTGCAGCGAGAAAAAAAGTATCAGTTAGCCGTGATCGGGTCGCTAAGAAGGACACCAAGGCAACGGGAGCTGCACTAAAAAAGGCCCAGCAGGATGTACGTACTCATGTGAATAAGCTCGATAAAATTGTTGCAAAAGGTGCCATTGGTAAAGCAGAGCTGCGAGCTGCGAAGCTTGTTGCTCAGGTGAAGACCCTGGAAGAAAAAGCATTGGCTCGAGTGGTCAAGACTGAGAAAAAGCTGGAAGCGGCTGTGAAGGCCGATTTGGCCAAGGCGCTGAAGCGTTATGAAAAATCATGGACAACTCAGCGAGCAAAAAAGATTGCTCGTCAGCTCAAGGCGGTAGAGAAATCCGCTCTTACTAGAGTGAAAACCGCTGAAAAGCGTTTGCATAAGCAAGCGGCTGATGTGATAAAAAAAGCAGAAGCCAAAGTAGAATCCCTTAAAGGCACTGGAAGTAAAGTGTCAGCTAAATCGGGCCCGGGTCGTCCGAAAAAAGCAACGACAGCGAAGTCTACTGCGAAAAAAACAGCAACAAAACGTGGCCCAGGTCGCCCCAAAAAGGCTGCAGCAGTTAAGAAGGCTCCTACCAAAAAGGCCGCAGCCAAGAAGACAACGACTAAAAAGACAGCTGCAAAGGGTGGTCTAGGTCGCATTAAGAAAGCAACAACGGCTAAAGCGACTACAAAGGCGGCAGTAACAGCAAAACGCAGTCCGGGTCGGCCAAAGAAATCAGCGGTGACAGCAAAGCCGGCAGTGAAAGCGACCGTTAAAAAAACAGCGACAAAGAAAAAGGCTGTAGTGAAAAAGCCCGTAGCTAAGAAAATAGCAGCTAAAAAACCATCGGTTAAGAAGCCGGTAGTCAATACAGCAGTTACTCCAACGGCTAAAAATCCAGCGACAAGTTAATTCGCTGGATAGATACAAACCCTAGAAAAAGAACTCAGACTGCCTCTGTTCTTACATACAAACAGGTTACAATCCCCCGCTCGACGGGGGTTTTTTTTGCCGTGACAAATATTCTTGCCATTGATACATCAACACCAGCCTGTTCCGCAGCTTTGCTCTGTGGAAACGATCAGGTTTTTCGCCACAAGCTTGCTAGCAGGGAGCACACTCGCCTAATCTTACCGATGGTTGATGAGGTGCTCAGTGAGGCGGGACTAGTACTTTCACAGCTCGATGCCCTGGCATTTACCGCGGGCCCAGGGTCTTTTACTGGTATCCGTATCGGTTTTGGTGTTGTGCAGGGGTTGGCTTTTGGTGCTGACCTACCTGTTATTCCTGTTTCCAGTTTAGAAACATTGGCTCATACAGCCATTCGAAGACTGGCTATTTCAGCAGGAACCTATGTATTGCCAATGCTTGATGCCCGAATGGATGAAGTCTATTGGGGGTTGTTTGAGTACAACGGGACAGACTTGAATCGTGTTAGTAGAGATAGCCTAACCCCTCCGGAAGAGGTTGCATCTCTTTTTCCTGAACGACCCCATACCGTCATAGGTGATGGCTGGAATTACGCAGATCGTATTCCTTTAGAACCCGGAGTATTTGATTCTACGTTACTACCTGAAGCTAGAGATGTACTTACCATTGCCTTGCGGGAAGTAAACGCTGGAAAGACGTGTTCTGTTGATCAGGCCCAACCGGTGTACCTGAGAAATGAAATTACCTGGAAAAAACGCCAACGGTTACGGCAAGTAACATGAACGGCGATTAAAAATAACAAAGGTCGAGAATAATATTGGATACAGTGCAGGTCATCTTTCTGGCAATAGTGCAGGGACTCACAGAGTTTTTACCTATATCCAGTTCTGCGCATCTTATTTTGCCATCTGCTCTTTTGGGCTGGGAAGATCAGGGGCTTGCCTTTGATGTGGCGGTACATGTTGGCTCCTTACTAGCCGTTTTAATGTATTTTCGCCAAGATATTAAAGTGTTGGTCGTGTGTTGGTGTCAGAGCCTCACCGGGGGCCAACAAACACCAGAAAGTCGTTTGGGTTGGCATATTATTCTGGCCACTATTCCTGCTGGCTTGGCAGGGCTTTTCTTGGGTGATTTGATTGAGCTTCATCTACGCTCCATCGCTGTCATTGCATTTACCACTATTGTGTTCGGTATTATTTTAGGCCTGTCGGATAAATTCAGTTTGAGGGTCAAAAACCTTCATCAGTTTACTTGGCGTTCGGCTTTAATTGTGGGGTGCGCCCAAGCTCTCGCGTTAATTCCAGGGACATCCCGATCTGGTATTACCATTACTGCTGCATTGGCCATGGGATTTGATCGTATCGCGGCGGCAAGGTTTTCGTTTCTATTAGCCATCCCCATTATTGTGTTGAGTGGTGGTTATAAAGGGATGCAGTTACTGCAACTCACTATGGTGCCCTGGTTTGATATTCTACTGGGAGCGGTGCTATCGGCCGTTACTGCCTACTGCTGTATTCATGTCTTTCTTACCTGGGTTAATCGAATCGGTATGCTGCCCTTTGTTGTGTATCGAATGATTCTTGGGGCTATTTTGATCGCTATCCTCTTGAATGGTTAGTAAGACATCAAGTCGCGTTTATCTTGATGCTGTGATATGGCAACTAATATACGGCCGTAAATAACCCAAGCTATACTGTCACTAGGTGACTTGCTGTTGAGTTATTGGCAGGAGTTGGCGAACTTTTGTCACTAAATCGAGTTCGTTGTTCGCTGATATGTTTAAACTCAAAACTTTTCGCCCATTCGTGATAGGTGAGGTAGGTAGATGATATGAATAGTCAGAGAAAAATTAGTGCTTTTGTTCTAATGCTAATGATCAGCTTCACTGTGAATGCAGAGAAGGTCTATGAGCGTACGAATTCGCAAGGAGTCGCGGAGTTCAGCGATCAACCGACCCCTGATTCTGAAGTTGTTGATGTAAAACCAAATATTGTGGAAGTTGTTCAACCAGAGCCCGGAGAGCCACGGCATGAATCAGCTAAACCGGCATCGCGTGAACAAGGCAGCGTTAGGGTTGTAGACGAAGGTGTTGAAGATGAAGGCAACAACAGTAATTACTACGACGATGATGTGAGGAGGCGTGAGAATCGTGTGCGTCGTGAGCATCGTGAGACTCATCAGTCTCGTCCGCAGCATAAGGGTGCTGCGCGTGGCGGTGGGGGTCATAGATAAATTTTTTGTCTCTGGTCTTTAAGTCTAGCAGGGGCTCTATAGCCGAGCTCTGGTTTTTACTAAAGTTCTAATTGTAATGACATGTGGTAATAGGACGCAGGAATTAGTGACGCTAGTAGCTTGGGCATCTGAATGAAAAAGAATAATTTGAAGAAACAGGGAGGGTGGCACTGGGTTACCCGTGCCTTGCTATGGGTCTCAAGCTTACTCTTGGGGCTGCTTGTTATTTTCACCGTCTTGTTGTCGGTTCTGGATGATGATGATTATCGGGTAGCTCTTATCTGGGGAGTTGACCGTTTCCTCGATAGCACACTAGAAATAAACGGGCCATTTACCATCAGCTTCGGAAAGGAGCTGGAGCTGGAGGCAAAAAAGGTTCATTTAAAAGCCAATGATGGTACTTATGAACTATCGATCGGTGATTTTTCTGGTCGGCAGAAACTAGGTTCATATCTGAAAACAGGTACCTTGTGGATTAATGATCTTACCTTTACCGATGTTTATGTTGATATCAATATAAAGGAGCGAGGCCTTGATCAAAAAAATGGGCTGGAAGCTTTTTCCATCCCTCCCATCATTATAGAAAAGCTAGATTTTAAGAATATCACCGTGGTCTATAGGCGCGGTGATCTACAGGAATCAGAGACCTTCACTTTACGCGAGTTAATTGTCGATGATTCTCTAAATCAGGGGCCCGTGAAAGTATATGGAGCAGGAAGCCTTGATTCACGTTCTTTTGTCCTAGAAGGCACCTTGGGGGCTCTCTCCCAAATCCAGGATAACAGTCAGATATATCCTGTTGATTTAAGCTTGGTCAGCGACACGCTGAAGGCCTCATTAACCGGAGGGATAAATGATCCCATCACCGGAGAAGGCCTTGAGTTCCAATTGGAGATCAATGATTCATACATTGGCAGTGTTCTGCAGCTGGTTGACAGCACCATTCCCAATTTTACTAAATTCAGCCTTACGGCAGGCATCCGTGGAGATATCTCGGCTCCACGGCTTGAAGCTGTGGCAGCGAGTCTATATGGGCTGGATGGTTTTGAAGCACAGGTTAGAGGAGCCATTGATAACGTAGTTTTATCGAAAGGGTTACAGCTGGATGTAAGCCTAAAGGCACCGAAGATAAAAAGCTTATCAGGCCTAGGCTTACTTGGTGAAGACCCAGTTGATGAGACCCTGCTAGCGTTAGGCCCTGTGAGTTTTAGTGGCAAACTCTCGGGTGATCTTGATGCCCTAAAGCTGGCCGGCGCTGCCCTGAGCTTAAAGGGATTGGATGGTGTCGATATGACAGCTCATGGGGCTGTTGACAACTTAATCTCGGTGCAAGGAATAAATTGGGATGTGAGCCTAAAGGCCCCCAATATAAAAAGCCTATCGGATCTAGGCTTGCTTGCTGAAGAATCGCTTGATGAGGATATATTGGCGTTAGGTCCTGTTGATTTTAGCGCGGCCCTAACGGGGAGTAAGGAAAAGCAGCTTATTGAGGATATTCTGGTCAATGTAGGCCCCACAGATAGCCCTAGCATAAAGGCAAGCGGTACTGTACAGATGAGCCTTCCAGAGATGGTGAGGGTGGTGTCTAAATGGGATGTGGCGGCTGAAGTGGTGATTAAAACGATCGTGAAAGAGCTACAACCTGGCAATCTTGGCCGCCTGAAAGGCGCAATTAGTGGCTCTGTTCAGAATGATCGTTGGCATATCGAAAAAATCGATATTGCCTCCACTGACACCGACATGTATCAACTCAACCTTGAGGGAGCGTTCAATGAAAAAGAGCCTGATCAGGGATCGTTTCGAGGCGACTTGAGCGTTGCACAACCGATGGCACTGGGTGCTCTATTTGGGGTGGACCTAAAGGGGTTCGCGCCCTATACAGCCAGTGGGGCGGTAGAGGTAGATAAAGACCGACTTACTTATCAGGGAAAAATGCGTATAGGTGAGACAGAAGGTAGCATGGCATTGATGACTATACAGGTAGATGGCCAGACGCAGGTGAGTGGGAAAATGACGATACCTGTGATGCATTTGTCTGATCTGGGTATAACTAAAGTCACGACAGATAATACTGGTAAGCTTGCCAGTCAGTCAAAAGCAGGCCAGAGAAAAACGGAAGATACGGACAAAGCTAAATCTGAGGATGTTGATGATCAGCCCTTTTTTAGTCACGATGTTTTGGATTTTTCCGGATTAAGTGATCTTGATTTGGACCTTGCCGTTTCGATTGATCAGATTATCGGCGCGGGTGTCACTGTCGGTCACTTGGAGGGGCAGGTTAACGTTAAAAATTCAGTGTTGCGCATAAAACCCATGCAGATAGCTATTGAGGGTGGGGTAGCTGACCTTGAGCTAGAATTGAATGCCAATAATACACCTAAATTTAGCCTCGATATGCATGCTAGTAATCTAGCGCTAGGGTCATGGATATCTGATTCTCAGCAGGAGATTAAGGTTGCGGGGGAAGTCAATCTTGATGTTGATCTTCAAGGTGAAGGGGATTCTTTCCATGAGTGGATATCGAGCCTAGATGGTGGTGTTCATTTTGGACTTGAAAATGCACGTATCCCAAGGAAATACGTAGAGATTCTTACTGTTGATGTATTTGGTTGGGCATTAGGCAAGGCTAAAATTAAAGATAAAGATGCTTTATTGGATTGTGTCATGGCGACGTTTGATATCGATAAAGGCGTTGCCGTCAGTCAGTTGTTAATTGCTGACGGGCCTAACCTATCAATTGAAGGCCGCACGACACTTAATTTTGGGGAGGAGAGCATGGATATGGTCTTGCTGCCAAAGCAAAAGAAGCGCTGGTATTCAGATGTTTCTGCGCTTCACATTAAAGGTCCTATGGTTAATCCAAAGGTGACGGCTGTACCGAAGAAAACCGCTGCCACTAGAATTGGCACACTTGTGTTTGTGCCGGGCGTCGCCATTCCAGTCTTTATGGTAGGTGAGCTAAGGAGTTTGTTCGGTCGGGGCGAGACAGCGAGCACCGGCTGTGAGAGTGTTGTTGCAACGTTAGAAGGTCAATAATAATCGCATTGGCATTGGCATTGGCATTGGCGGCTTAAAAATTCAAGCTCACTTGAGCAGAAGAAGTCTACGCATAGTAATAACAGGAACGATTAATGGGTAATCAACAATACAACCAGGCGTTACTGGAATTCATTCACAACTCACCAACGCCATTTCACGCAGTGAATAATATACAGATGGAGTTGGAATCTGGGGGGTTTATACCTCTGGTTGAAGAGGACAGTTGGAATGTCGTGCCCGGAGGGCGTTACTACGTGACCCGAAACGGATCCTCGATCATCGCGTTTGTCATGGGACGCAATTCCGTCACTGATTCCGGTATTCGTATGGTGGGTGCTCATACCGACAGTCCCTGCTTGAAGGTCAAACCAAACCCTGAGTTACACAAACACAATTATTTTCAGTTGGGCGTAGAGGTCTATGGCGGGGCGTTGCTCAACCCATGGTTTGATCGCGACCTCTCTATTGCTGGCCGACTCATTTTTAATGTCGGTGATGGCCGTTTACAGAAAGCACTAGTGGATATGAAAAAGCCGGTGGCGGTAATCCCCAGCTTGGCAATCCATTTGGACTCAGAGGCCAATAGCAACCGTAAGATAAATTCTCAGACCGATATTCCACCGATACTTTTTAAGTGCGGAGAGAATCGTGAGGAGGACTTTAGAGCACTTATGGCTGCACAGCTGCTGGGGCAATATGGTGACTCTATGGAGCTTCAGGTACTAGACTATGACCTTTATCTTTATGATTGCCAGAAGCCCGCGATAACAGGGCTTAATGAGGATTTCATTTCCAGTGCTAGGCTAGATAACTTACTGAGTTGTTTTACCGGGATGAAGGCACTCCTTGAAGCCGGTGATCAGGTGACCACGATGCTCATCTGTAATGACCATGAAGAGGTTGGGAGTACCTCCGCCTGTGGTGCCAATGGCCCCATGCTTAAATCGTTAATCGAGCGTTTATATCCGGATGCGGAGGATCGGGCCCGTGCTATTAGTCAGTCATTACTGGTTTCTGCAGACAATGCTCACGGTATTCATCCCAACTACAGCGACAAGCATGATGGTAATCACGGCCCTATCCTAAACAATGGGCCAGTGATAAAAACCAATGCCAACCAGCGTTATGCTACCAACGGTATTACCTCCTCAATCTTTAGGCATCTTTGTGAGCAACAGAACATCCCTGTGCAGTCATTTGTTAGTCGCACAGATTTAGGGTGTGGGAGCACGATTGGTCCCATCACAGCAGCAAGCATTGGTGTTCAGACGCTTGATGTGGGTGTCCCTACCTTTGCCATGCACTCAATACGAGAGCTGGCCGGAACTGAAGATGCCTACAATCTCTACCGGGCTTTAACCGGCTTTTATAACTATGAAGAGAGCCTGATCATTAATTAGGATTGAATTGGATCGGCCTCTACTTTATTACTCGGATGAAATCCGTATGATGGGCGCGACTATTCATTATTAGTAGAACCAGTTAATAAAAAAACAGCCCTTGAGCATAAAGCACCTATGAGTAACGACACAGCATCAGCGCCAACACACGACACGGTTCTCACCGGTATCACAACCACAGGAACGCCCCATCTAGGCAACTACGTGGGCGCCATTCGGCCAGCCATTGCTGCTAGCCAGGGTGCTAATGTCGATGCTTACTATTTTTTGGCAGACTTCCATGCGCTGATCAAATGTCAGGATCCAGCAAAGGTACATGAGTCAACACGAGAGATTGCGGCTACATGGTTAGCGCTGGGCCTGAATACAGACAACGTTGTTTTTTACCGTCAGTCCGATATCCCTCAAATTCCGCAACTCACCTGGTTCCTTAACTGTGTCGCGGCAAAAGGACTGATGAACAGGGCGCATGCCTACAAAGATTCCGTACAAAAGAATTTGGATGCAGGGGAGGATACTGACTTTGGTATTACCATGGGGCTGTTTTCTTACCCGGTGTTAATGGCTGCCGACATCTTGATGTTCAACGGTACCAAAGTCCCTGTGGGCAGAGATCAGATTCAGCATATTGAAATGGCCCGGGATATCGCCCAGCGCTTCAATCACATTTATGGGCAGCATTTTG
Source organism: Porticoccus sp. (assembly GCA_018066715.1). Taxonomy (GTDB): domain Bacteria; phylum Pseudomonadota; class Gammaproteobacteria; order Pseudomonadales; family Porticoccaceae; genus Porticoccus. The sequence goes on from JAGPWA010000091.1 coordinate 28,559, forward strand.
CTTTACCTGAAGCGGTAGTAGATGACCATGTTGCCGTGTTGCAAGGGCTGGATGGCCGAAAAATGAGTAAGAGTTACGGCAATACCATTCCGCTGTTTCTTCCTGAAAAGAAGCTGAAAAAACATATTAATAAGATTAAAACGAATCTACTGGAGCCGGGAGAGCCCAAAGATCCAGATACTTCCACGGTATTCCAGATATGGCGAGCTTTTGCTACAGAAGAGCAAACGGCCCATATGCGTAAAGAGTTTGAAAATGGTATCGCCTGGGGTGAAGCGAAAAAACAATTATTCGAACTGATTAACGAAGAGCTCCGTGAGCCAAGAGAACGTTACAACGAACTGATGGAAAACCCTGCACATATCGAGAAAATATTACGTGAGGGTGCAGAAAAGGCCCGAGCCTACAGTGTTCCTTTTATGGAGAAACTGAATAAGGCTGTTGGTTTGTATTCTTTGGCTTAAAGTAAACAGGCGAGGTGTTGATGAAAGAAGTGCCCATCCCGCGACAGAGGTGGATTCAACTTACAAGTGGTGCACTTTGGAGTTGAATTTACCCAAAAGACTAAAAATCAATGACCCTATTGGTTGTTCGAGCTTTCAAAGGAATACAATTTGAGATTCACTCTATTTGTTATTTTGTATCTGGCTGCTTGTCACGCTATAGCTCAAAGTGATATTGCATATGAACGCTCTGGCTCAGTGAGTACGTCCGTTAATGCCACAAGTCAGGAAGGGTTTGATTGTGCCACTGCCGCTGGTAAAACTTACCTTCTTTACGAGCTTCCCGTCTTTTTTTCAACGGAGTTCGGCAAGGCAGGTTTGTTAACAAAAGAGTATGTAGGTCAATATAGGTTGGCATTGATTATTGATGAAAGCTCAAAGATCACGGGATATCAGGTAGGACCTAACATTGATAAAAACTCGCATTTAGTACAAACAATACTTAATTTAGGCACACTACCAGCACTAAGTGCATCTAACTCGTGTATTGCTGGCAAGCCCTTTATCTTTGAGTTCACCCTAACGTGAAAATAATTTCATTGAATGTGGGTTGTCGCATCTCTTGCTGGAGAAAAAGTGGGGAACTTAGGGGTAACTGGCCACTCTTTCTAGCCTAATCAAGATATGCACTTATGATTTGAATCCGGGTATTTAAAAAGACGTTTAATAAAAAATAATCTTGATATTTTATTGGAGAGTTTTTTAGAGTCAAAATATTACAGGGATCGTAATAATATTCCCTCTTTTGTGTTCTGGGGGATTGAGAATACTTAATTTAACACCAAGGATTTTCTCGTCACCCGCGTCTAACCTTATGACATGATGATAACAAGTGATTACGCACTGGTAAAAAAAGCCAATACGGGCGACTCGGCAGCTTTTGCGGCCCTGCTCGAGCGTCATTATGATCTGATATATAGGCTCGCTTACCGCATGCTAGGGAATCAGCAAGATGCTGAAGACATCACCCAGGATGTGTGTGTTGCACTGTCGCATAAGCTTGCCAGCTTTAAGAGCAATGCCAAGCTCACGACCTGGCTATATCAGGTCACGGTAAATACCTGTCGCGACTTCATCAGGTGCTGCGTAAGCACCCGTAAAACGCATAATGATTTTGTGCAAATCAACCAAATACACACCGACACTCAAGCGCAACGAAGGGAAGATGCTGCACTGGCTTATCAGATGATTAACACCTTGGAAGAGAGCCTGCGCGAGACGGCTTTGCTCGTAGTAGCTGAAGGTTTGAATCACGCCGAAGCTGCTGAAATATTAGCGATCAAAGAATCCACCGTTTCTTGGCGTATGCTCAAAGTCCGGGAGAATTTAAGCGCGCTGACCGAGTGCGAGGTGGGCACGATATGAAAGACGAATTCGATAAACTTAAAAAAGCCTTCACTGAAGCACCCGAAATAAAACCTTCACCAGAAGCCAAAAAAGCGGCCATTAATGTGGCCATGGCAGCCTTTGAGGCAGAAAAAGCAAAAAATCACCAAGGAAATCACGTCGATAGCCGTCTGAAAGAGCAAGACAACAAACTTGTTGATCTGTTAACTCTTTCGCAATGGAGAATATCGATGAAAAAACTAACTTATCTATTACCAGGCGCTGCAGGTCTGGTTGTCCTGGCATTGGTAGCGGTCAATACCCATCAATTTCGCTTCCTATTTCCCAACGACACCTCAAGCATGGTAAATGAAGCTGAGCTCGCAAGTGTAAAAGTTAAGAGTAAATTTGATACAGAGAAATTTGCAGAGGGTGCTAGTGGTGACAGTTCTACTGCTCCTGCCCCATCATTCTTCCAATCTAAAAACCTAACGCCAGGCGAATACATTAATGAGCAGGGTGAAACTGTTATGAACAGGGACGTGGCAACAGCAAAAGAAAACGATAAGTTACGCCAAATACCTGAAGGTATTGAACCTGGTAGTGTGGCGCACACAATGTGGTTACTTGATCAGCCCGAAACCCCCACCTTGGCACGCAGCACACCTGATGCCAGTGTCGCCGGCATGATTGCACCTCAACCTGAAATAATGCCGCACCAGCAATACAAGGAGCAAGGACAGGATACATTTACAGCCATAGAAGCTAACCCGCTAAAGCTGACACAACAAAACCCTGTTTCAACCTTCTCGATTGACGTAGATACTGCCTCCTATAGTTTTGTGCGCGCTAGTTTAAATCAAAATTTATTGCCCCCCAAAGATGCGGTGCGCATTGAAGAGCTGATCAACTATTTCCCTTATGACTATTTGCCACCCAAAGATCAACAAGCCCCTTTCGGGGTTAGCACCACGGTCATGCCCAACCCCTGGAACGAACATACCAAGCTGCTGCATATCGGTATTAAAGGCTACCAATTACCGGCGCAGACTCAACCACGTGCCAATCTGGTTTTTCTGCTGGACACCTCAGGCTCCATGAACCAGCCAAACAAGCTGCCCCTACTGAAAAACTCGTTTAAATTGTTACTTTCAACCCTGTCAGACGAAGATACGGTTTCCATTGTGAGCTACGCGGGTAGTGCGGGCACCGTGCTTGAACCCACCAAGGTGAAAAACAAGGCCGCCATATTGAGTGCACTTTCGCGTCTTAATGCGGGGGGATCAACCTCTGGGGGCGAAGGCATTCGACTTGCCTATCAATTGGCTGAAGCAAACTTTGACCAAAACGGTGTCAATCGCGTCATTCTAGCGACGGATGGTGATTTTAATGTCGGTATCCGCAACCAGGAAGAATTGAAGGGCTTTATTGAACGTAAGCGTAACTCAGGCGTAATGCTATCGGTACTGGGTTTTGGTATGGGCAATTATAATGATGCGCTGATGCAAACCCTGGCGCAAAATGGCAACGGCAATGCTGCCTATATTGATAGCTTATCCGAAGCGCGCAAAGTACTGGTTGAAGAAGCCTCCTCAACGCTGTTTAGCATCGCCAAAGATGTCAAAATCCAGATGGAATTCAACCCTGCCGCTGTCAGCGAGTACCGCTTGATCGGCTATGAGACGCGCCAGCTTAAACGAGAAGATTTCAACAATGATAAGGTCGATGCAGGTGATATTGGCTCAGGGCACTCGGTGACCGCAATTTATGAGATCACTCCAACAGAGTCAGGTGGAAAACGAATCGACGATCTACGCTACCAAACGCCAGAAAAGGCAGATGTGTCGAGTACACAAACCGAATATGGTTTTCTCAAATTGCGCTACAAGTTGCCCGACAGTAACACCAGCCAATTAATTGAACAGCCGGTACTAGTCTCGGAAAACTTTGACACCATTGATGCCGCTGATAATGATGTTCGTTTTGCAGTTGCTGTAGCCGCTTTTGGACAGTTATTACGCGGTGGCCAATATACCGCCGAATATGGCTATGATGAGCTGATTCAGATGGCGCAAAATGCGAAAGGAGGTGACCCATTCGGCTATCGTGCTGAGTTTATTACTCTGGTTCGTTTGGCTAAGTCAGCCGATGCTTTGCAAGCACAGTGACCAGTACATGGCTAACGCGACCCTCGTTGATGCGATAAGCTCTACAGTAATCTTAACGAATCAATAGGGTCGCTCCTCCTGCAAATCAAAATCAATAGGGTCAGAGTCATTGAGTTCAAGCTTTTTTAAAGTAATCTCCAAACACTTTTAACAATCCGCTAATTAAAGCACCCAAATCACCTTTAGAAATAATATAAGGCGGCATAATATAAACTCTGCTGCCAAAGGGCCTGACCCATATACCTTCTGCTACAAATAGCTTTTGAATCTTTGCTACATCTACGGGTTGTTTGGTTTCAATTACACCTACGGCACCTAAACAACGAACATCGGCAACATTATCGAAGTCATTTGCCGGTGCCAACCCAGACTTCAGTTGTTGTTCTATCTCTAAAATTCGAGCCTGCCAGTTAGTACTGAGTAGTAAATCAATACTCGCATTAGCGACAGAACAAGCGAGGGGATTACCCATAAACGTAGGGCCATGCATAAATACACCAGCCTCGCCGTTACAAATACCATCACTAATTTTTGTGGTACACAGGGTTGCAGCCAGAGTCATATAGCCGCCGGTCATGGCTTTGCCTAGACATAAAATATCAGGCGTTATCTCGGCCCATTCACAAGCAAACAACTTACCCGTTCGCCCAAAACCCGTGGCTATTTCGTCAGCTATTAGTAAAACATCATAATCATCACACAGCTCACGAACCCGTTTTAAATAAGTGGGTGAATAAAAATGCATGCCCCCGGTGCCCTGCAGGATAGGCTCAAGAATAACCGCGGCTAACTCATGGCTGTGTTTCTCTAGGAGGTTCTTTATATCGGCAATATAGCTCTCGTCCCAATCATCGTGAAAACTACAGCGCGGAGATTCAGTAAACAACTGTTTGGCAAGCGTGCTACTGAATAAATGGTGCATACCTGTGACAGGGTCGCAGACCGACATCGCCCCAAAAGTATCTCCGTGGTAACCCTTACGGAGGCTTAAAATGCGCGTTTTTTGTGGTTGCCCCAGAGAATACCAGTACTGAATGGCCATTTTCAGGGCAACTTCAACACTGACAGAGCCCGAATCGCTAAGAAAAACCTTCTCTAGACCTTCTGGGGTAATCTCGACCAGTGTTTTACAAAGCTGGGCGGCAGGTTCATGGGTAATACCACCAAACATCACATGTGACATGATGTCGACTTGGTCTTTTAGGGCTATATTTAAGGTAGGGTGGTTGTAACCATGAATGGCTGACCACCAAGAGGACATGCCATCAATGAGTTCCCGGCCATCGGCCAGTTTTAGCCGTACACCACTGGCGCTAGCCACATGATAGGCTGGAATCGGAGCTGTGAGTGAAGAGTAGGGGTGCCAGATATGTTTCTGGTCAATGCTCGATACTTGCGATGTGGTCAGTTGTTCCATCGGGATACAGTTCACAGGCTGGGAAGTTGTCATTGTAAGGTGGTAGGGTACGTGGTATCAAAGAGCTTGGTAAATATAAAATGAGAGTCAGAGAGTAAAATGACACTGATAAAACAGCTCAATAGTCTTATTTTTGGCCTTATGTTGGTTAGCATCACTGCCATGGCCGCACCCAGCCAAGATTACTGGGGTTTCTGGGACAAAAGTAGCCAACGTAATTTCGACAGAATTGATCACAGTGCCTGGGACTCCATTCTGGGTAAATACGTCATTGATAACCATTCATCGGGCGTTAATCGCTTTCGTTACAGTGCCGTAGCGCCTGCTAGTCAGAAAATGCTGGCGCGCTACCTCGGAGACTTAGAGAATATCGACCCGAGGAAATATAACCGTAGAGAACAGCAGGCCTACTGGCTTAACTTCTACAATGCGCTAACGGTGAAGCTTGTTCTAGACCACTATCCAGTCAAAAGCATCAATGACATTGACGGTGCGATGGATAATGCCTTGGTCAGAGTGGCTGGGAAGCATCTGAGCCTAAACGATATCGAACACCGAATTCTGATGCCTATTTGGAAAGACCATAAAACACATTTTGGTATTAGCTGTGCAAGTGTCAGCTGTCCTAACTTGTTAACTCAGGCATTTACCAGTTCAAATGTAAATTCCATGCTAGAGAAAGCGGGCCATGACTATATCAATCATGCGCGAGGGGTTTTTCTCAAGAACGGCAAGATGCAAGCATCGAGCATGTTTAATTGGTATCAGGATGACTTTGCCAAAGACGATAAAACGATGCTCAAGGTGTTTGCGCACTATGCTGATGACCGACTGGCATTGTACCTTCTCGGTTTTCAGGGAGAGATTGATTACGTCTACGATTGGAGCCTAAACGCGCCATAAACAGCGTGGTTTTATATAAGTTGATAAGGGTGTAGTTTTCTATATTTTACTTTAAAATTACCCTTCAACTATCTAATATATATGAAATATTATTTCAAATGGTATTTAAAATATAACAAGGGAGATACAGCGTATCTCCCCTTAAAAAAGTAAGATTATAAAATTAGCTTTCCGCGCCACCGTGAGCGAGAGACCATTCTTCAGGCGCATTAAGAAAGGCTTCGATTTCGGCCAGTGATTGATCGTCCATCTCACCGCTTTCCTTGCAGACTTCTAAAACATCCCACCAGGTAGTTAGCGAGTGCAGGTTAATACCAGCTTTTGCGAGATTTTCACGGGTGCCGGGGAAGATATCGTAGAAGAAAATAACGAATGTATCCGTTACTTCAGCGCCCGCTTTTCGGAGCGCGTCACAGAAGGTGATCTTGCTGCCGCCGTCAGTGGTCAGGTCTTCAACCAGTAGCACTTTAGAGCCTTCCGTCAGTGAACCTTCTATCTGAGCATCGCGCCCAAAGCCCTTTGGCTTCTTGCGAACATACTGCATCGGTAGGGAAAGTCTTTCGGACAGCCAGGCAGCAAAGGGGATGCCAGCTGTTTCGCCGCCAGCGATGGCGTCGATAGATTCAAAGCCGATATCACGCAGAATAACCGAAGCACCGAAATCCATAAGAGTAGAGCGTACTCTAGGGAATGATATGATTTTCCGGCAATCGATATAAACCGGGCTGGCCTTGCCAGAAGTCAGTATATAAGGATCATTGGGTCGGAAGTTGATAGCTCCGATTTCCAGCAACATTTTAGCGGTCAATTTGGCGATAAGTTGCTTATCAGGAAAGCTATTAAAAGACATAATGAATCCTTTGTAAGGGTGTTTCAGTTAGGGCTAAATCCATTCATTCACACATTGCCCGGTGATAGATTGCCCGGTAAAAGATAGTGGATAAATACGATCGACTGTTTTCCAGATGGAGTGGCTAAACGTAGAGCCTTGGAAAAGGCGAATTTTGCCAGAATAGGTCACCATAATCCATCGGAACAACGTGGTTCTCGTTAATAGGGGCGTGAGTATTCCACTCTAAACCTGAGCGCTAGATCCAGCATAATAGACAGAATTCACAAACAAATCAGTCAGCAACACACTGAATTATAGGAATTATGCGTGGGGTGCCAGATGAAATAACACATTCGTTAGTGATTAATGGATACCCGTGCCGGGTTAGCTGGAATTACCTGTCGATACTGATTTCTGAATCAATGGGATTAAGGGTTCTGGTAACGTGAGATTACCCGCAAGTGCGAATGTATGTGCCTCTGGCGACATTTTCCCCCACGTTTTATGAATGATGCCGACCCATTTTTCTTCTTCGTATTCAGGGTGTTTATCGTAAAAGGCTAGCATGTAATGTTCAATAAACACCAAGCTGGCCACATCCTCCAGCAGCTGGGTGTCAGCATTTACCTTGAGTCCTCGTTTTCCAATGGCTTTCTTTACGCGCTCTAGTGATGCGTCATCATAACCAGCCTTGGCCATTAGAAGGGTAGTGCTATCAGCATGAAAGTGATACAGGCTATTTCGCCACTGATGATAACCTTGGCGATTCATCGGGTAAGTATCACGTGGCGTTTTCCACCGCTGGATATGCTGACCACGAATAGCCAGTTTGGCCACATCATCCGTCACGGGTTGATAACGTTCCAGCATGTCAGACATGCGATGTGAATAAAGTAGCTCTTTCGGCCAATCTTTACCCTCAGCCGTTTCAATGTTTGGGTCTTCACGGTTGGCTGCATCTATCAGGGAAATAACCAGGTCATAGGCTCGTTGTGTCAATTGTCTTTTCCAAAAATGAATAACTGCTTATTCTAAACGATTGTTAGATGGAGAGGGCATGATCGGGAAGAGGGGCTAAGTTCTACTACAAATGACCATAAGCCTCTTAAGTCGACATATGACCTCATAACTGTTTCCAAATACTTGATTTAACATAATATACATTATGCGCAGTTGTCTGTTTGGGTAATATGATCCAGTTAGGGCTATCAAGCATCGTATTTAAAGTTTTTTACCCATAGTTTGTGCAATTGGCTAATACAGTTGTCGTTAAGCGGCGTTGCGCTACGTATGCCTCGTTTAAACACCCTGCGTGGTGGTGGTTTGCTCCGGCTATGCGTATATAGAAAAGATGCTGCGGGCTCTACTCTGGTTGAGAACGAGGTAGTTGTGCTGCCGGCCTGTTGGCGTATTTACTAAATGGACAGGTAAACAGTAGGTGGGATTTATCTTGGTCACGCTACATTGCTGTATTAGGCGAGCTATATCGCTTCAATGTGTATCGTTGTTTGGCTAGCTAACTTGTTTGTTGTGATGAATTGGAGGACGTAAATAACAGTTCACTTGTGTGATGGGTCATTTCTACAGATAAGATTTTAAGTACGCCAAAGCTGAATCCAATTTGTAAAAGTTACGCATTGTAGCGCCACGTTCTTTTTTGATACAACTATATATGCATTTAACATAACCTGTTGCGACACTTTGCATAGTTGTTTAATAACAAATAGATAGATTGATATCTTAACAAGTTATGCCTGAAAATTGATGACGGTATTTTTAAAATTACTGCGAAATTAGGGTGGTGAGATTAGGGGGCTTGGTGATGTAACCCCCTACTCTCTCTCATTAATAGATGATTTTTGTGAGGTTTTAATTTAATGAGATTTATTTAGTTACTAAATACTCGATAAACCAATCAGTGGCAGCCTTTGACGCGATGTCAAATTCCTTCACATAGGCGTCAAAATGACCACCATTTAGTGAAACGATACGCTTGGGCTCAAGAGCCTGTTCATAGTTCTCAAATGCAAGGTCAGCTACGGTAAGCACGTCATTTTTTGCCACTAAGATCAGCAGAGGGGTTGGACTGATAAAACGGGTGTAACTGCCTGGTTCATATTCGGTGAACATCTCAACTGAGCGCAGCGTCACTTTGTTCTTCCATGATGGCGCACGACTACAATGCGTCTCACTGAACCACGTCCAACTGTCTGCTGTTGGTAGTGCAGAGGGTGCCGTTGGATCTTCATCGACCACAGGAATCATTGCCGGAGGCTTCCCCTGTGCCCTATTCCTGCGATCATCATCAAACATATTTCGTGTTGCGGCCATAAAATCGGCTCTGATCAAACGCTTTGCATTTCGGTTACCACTTGCCAGTGGCACTTGCGATACAACACATTTCACTCTTCGATCGATTGCACCGACGACAAGTACGTGGCCACCACTATAACTAGAACCCCAAATCCCTATGCGGCTGCTATCAGTTTCATCCAATGTTTCTGCATAGGTGATAGCGTTACGATAGTCACGCACCTGCTGCCAAGGATCGATCTCCTGGCGAGGCTCTCCATCACTGGCACCGAAATTTCGGTTGTCGAATACGATTACGGCCATCCCAGCCATTGCAAAGGCTTCTGCGAAACGATCTAAATACATTTCTTTTACAGCTGAAAACCCATGCGCCATGATAATAGTAGGTGATTTTCCTTCTTGGTTGTCTGGCAGGTAATGCCAACCGCGTAAAGTCACGCCATCTTCGGTTTTGAATTCGATATCTTTTCGCATGAGTTTATTCCTTTTATTCGTTATTTCATGGTGACAAATTCTTCTGCAGCCGTTGGATGAATACCAATAGTCGCATCGAAGTCAGATTTGGTCGCACCGACTTTAATGGCGATGGCAATACCTTGAATAATCTCACCAGCATGCTCTCCCACCATATGACAGCCCACTACCCTATCGGTGCTTTTTACCACGATTAGCTTCATGAAGATCTTGCCTTCACCACCCGCTAATGTTTCTTTCATCGGCCTAAAATGGCTTCTAAAGATCGATAGATCGTCACTGTGTCGTTCTATAGCTTGTTGCTCCGTTAAGCCTACTGATGCGGTGTTGGGCTGACTGAAGACGGCTGTGGGTATGTTGGTGTAGTCAATTGAGGTGGGCTCGCCGGTTGTGAGTGTCTTGGTAAGCGCCATTCCTTCAGTAATGGCTACAGGGGTTAACTCTACACGGCCTATAACATCACCCAGAGCGTAGATTGAAGGCTCTGCTGTTTGAAAATAATCATCTACGATGACTGAGCCATTAGGGCGTGTCTCTACCGCCGTGTTTTCTAGTCTGAGCCCTTCTGTATGGGGGCTACGTCCTGTGGCGTACATGATGAGCCCGGTATTCATGGACTCACCATTATTAAGGTCCACTTGATAGGTTGAGTTTTCACGTTGAGTTATTTTTTCAATATCAGTGGAAAAATGTAGGTGTATCCCGTGATTCTCAAGTTCTTCTTTTAGAACATGACGTAGGTCATCATCAAAGCCCCTTAGGAATAAGGGCCCGCGATAAACCAAATGAGTCTCGACACCAAGCCCATTAAAGATGCCTGCAAACTCCACGGCAATATACCCACCGCCGACAATAATGATTTGTTTGGGGAGTGTCTCCAGGAAAAAAGCGTCATTGGAGGTAATAGCGAGTTCACTTCCGGGAAAATCGGGGACGTAAGGTACGCCGCCTGTGGCGATTAGAATCTTCTCACAACGATATTTGAGGCCGTTCACCTCTACGGTGTGTGGGTCAACAATCGATGCCCAGCCTTCTATTAGCGAAACCTTGGCGTTATCTAATAAGTTGCCATAGATCGAGTTAAGCCGCTCAATTTCACGGTTTTTGTTCTCACGTAGCGTTGGCCAGTCAAAATGTGTTTCACCAACCTGCCAACCAAAACCCTTAGCGGCTCGAAACTCTTCCGCAAAGGAGGATGCATAAACAAACAGTTTTTTGGGGACGCAGCCTATGTTGACGCAGGTTCCACCCAGATATTGAGATTCTGCAATGGCAACGCGCATGCCCTGTTGAGAACACATGCGAGCTGTTCGAACGCCGCCAGAACCAGCACCTATAACAAACAGATCAAAGTCAAAATCGCTCATAACTTTTCCTTACAAAGTAGTTGCTGATGCCCAAGGCTATGAAGCGTGACCGCTTATAATGCTAAGTTAGGCTTCATGCCTTCGAATCATCCGATTTGATTTTGACCCGCCATATAAGGCTTTAGTGCTTCGGGGATAGTGATGCTGCCATCTGCTTGCTGATAGTTTTCCATTACCGCTACCAGGGTTCGACCCACGGCTAAGCCAGAGCCGTTTAGAGTATGTAGTAGTTCAGGTTTACCTGTTTCAGGATTGCGCCACCGTGCTTTTAGGCGACGCGCCTGGAAATCACGGAAGTTACTACAGGAGGAAATTTCTCTATAGCGCTCCTGTGATGGCAACCAGACCTCTATATCGTAGGTGCGTGCTGCGGAGAAGCCTATATCGCCTCCGCAGAGTAAGACCGTTCTGTAGGGGAGTCCCAGTTTCTGCAGGATGGCTTCAGCGTGGCCGGTGAGCTTTTCCAGGGTCTCCGTAGATTCTTCTGGCTTAACAAACTGGACCATCTCAATCTTTTCAAATTGATGCTGACGAATCATTCCTCGAGTATCTTTACCGTAGCTTCCGGCCTCGCTCCTAAAGCAGGGTGTGTGGCAGGTAAACTTTATGGGCATTTGATCTGCGTCCACAATTTCATTGCGGAAGATATTGGTGACGGGTACTTCGGCGGTAGGAATTAGATAGAAGTCTCGGTCATCCTGTAACTTAAAGAGCTCTTCTTCAAATTTGGGGAGCTGGCCGGTGCCAAATAGTGATTCACTATTGACGATATAAGGTACGTTGATTTCCTCATAGCCGTGTTCGGCTACATGGGTATCCAGCATGAATTGAACTAACGCTCGGTGCAGCCGGGCAATACCGCCGCGCATGACGGCAAACCGGGACCCTGTGATTTTCGTTGCTGTCTCAAAATCAAGTTGGCCACTGTTGGCGCCAAGATCGACGTGATCTTTTATCTCAAAATCAAAGCTACGTGGCTCTCCCCAGCGACGGATTTCAACATTATCATCCTCGGATGTCCCTACTGGAACCTCGGCATCGGGAATATTGGGCACCGTATTGAGGTAGCTGTCCAGCTGCTGCTGAATGTTTGATAATTCATCTTCGGCCTGTATGCAGGCCTTTTTTAATATTTCGCCCTTTTCTCTTAGCGGGGTGATGTCTTCTCCCCTACTTTTGGCTTCACCGATTTGTTTACCCATGGATTTGGCGTAGGCATTGCGTTCAGATTGCAATAACTGGGCTTTGTCCTGTAACTCACGTCGCTGGGCTTCCAGCTGAGTTAAGGTTTCAACATCCAGAGAAAATCCACGAACAGAGAGTGCCGCAGCGATAGTTTCAGGTTCAGATCGAACAAGTTTTGGATCCAACATGGAGAAAGGGTATTCCTAAAATAAACGGGTCAAAACAATTGCGCCCAGCGTTCCAGCCAGGCACAACACGACATTTAGCACGACGTAAACTGCCGCCAGTGCAAAGTGGCCATTTTGCCACAAAGCGAGGGTATCAAGCGAGAAGGTTGAGAAGGTTGTAAAGGCGCCAAGAAAGCCCACCATCAGTAGGTTTCGTAATTCGGCAGGTAGTACCCCTCTCTCAATAATTAGGACATAGAAAAGGCCCATCAAGATACTGCCGCCTACATTCACCACCAACGTACCTATGGGGAATCGGCCACCGAGCACGGGAAAAATGATGGCGTTGACGCCAAAACGTCCCATGGCGCCCAGTGCACCACCCAAAGCCACGGCTAACCATTGCATATGGGAAGCTCCTGACAAATATAGTGATGAGCTAGCAGGCTGGTTTGTATCTTGACGCACCGAGTCTTGTTTATCTTCGTTTTAATCAGACACACGGTCCGTTCCTTTTTTGTAGCGTTGCTGAGGGCTATTGTTGTTCAGTTCATTCAAGTGAGCCAGTTTGTCAGCAATTTTTTGCTCCAACCCTCGATTTGAAGGGTGATAATAACGTGTATCAGCTAATGCTTCAGGGAAGTAATTTTCACCGGCCGCAAAGGCACCTGGTTCATCGTGGGCGTAACGATATTCCGAGCCGTAATCCAGTTCTTTCATCAACTTGGTGGGCGCATTGCGCAAGTGGAGAGGCACATCTAAGGTGGGCATTTTTTTTACGTCTGCCAGCACCGCATTATAGGCAGAGTAGACTGCATTACTCTTAGGGGCTGAAGCCAAATACAGAATTGCCTGAGCAATACTGAGTTCGCCTTCCGGGCTACCGAGGCGCTCCTGAATTTCCCAGGCATTGAGTGCCATAGATGAAGCTCTGGGGTCAGCATTGCCAATATCTTCACTGGCCATTCGGACGACTCTCCGAGCTATGTACAGCGGGTCGCAGCCGCCATCAATCATTCGTGCAAACCAGTAAAGTGCTGCATCAGGCGAGGATCCTCTCACCGCCTTATGTAAGGCCGATATTTGGTCGTAGAAGTATTCACCACCCTTATCAAACCGTCGAGTACCACCAACTAACACTTCTTCGAGAGTATCTTCATTGATCGAGCCCTCATTGCTGAGGTCGCTGGCTATTTCCAATAGATTAAGTGCTGTTCTGGCATCACCATCAGCCGCGGTTGCCAGTAACTCCAGTGCTTCGACAGTAATGTGTAGTTTTTGGTTCGCAAGTCCGCGTTCCGAGTCATTGAGCGCAGTGTGAATAACCCGGGTGATATCTTGTATTTCTAGGCTCCGTAGTACGTAAACCCGGCAGCGAGAAAGCAATGCATTGTTCAGCTCAAATGAAGGGTTTTCTGTGGTGGCCCCTATCAAAATGATGGTGCCGTTTTCTACAAAAGGAAGAAATGCATCCTGTTGAGATTTGTTGAATCGGTGGACTTCATCTACAAACAGTATGGTCTGACGGCCACGACAGTCTCTTTCTTCTTCAGCTCGGGCCACCGCAGCTCTGATTTCTTTAACGCCGGAGAGAACAGCAGAAAGTGATTCGAGGTGAGCCTCTACGGAATCGGCAATGATGTTGGCCAATGTGGTTTTTCCGACGCCAGGTGGGCCCCAAAACACCATAGAGTGTAACTGTCCTGATTGAATAGCTTCACGTAGGGACTTCCCCTCTCCTACAAGGTGTCCCTGCCCTGCAAATTCATCCAGAGATCGAGGACGCATTCTGGATGCGAGTGGTTGGTAAACCTCTTGGCTGAACAGGTCGCTACTCATCGCGGAGAATATCTACACCCTCGGGTGGTTCAAAACTAAATAGGGCTGGGTCTAGGGGGTCGTTCAAAGCGGTATGGGAAAAATTGATTTCTGTTTTCTGTCCCAGGCTATCCCATAGGGCCATAGTCGTGGGGGTTTTCCCGGTAAAACTAAGGGTCACTTTTTCATAAAGGCTGTTATCGGCAATGGGGATTAGGCTGAAATTAACGACCTCACCTTGCTCGATATAAACTTTCTCGATATAAATGGTATAGCTTTGCTCAAGCGTATCCAGATTACCAATAAACAGAATGGCCGGTGTTTTAGATAAATCCTGATCGAAGGGTTTTATGGTCACCTGCTCTAGGTCTGGGTCGTAAATCCAGAGGGTTTCACCATCGGATACTAGTAGTTGTTCCATGGGTGGTTCTGCCTGCCAGCGAACTTTTCCCGGTCTGGCAGCTTGTAGTTGCCCCGATGTTTGTTGCAGTGCAGTGCCATCAGAGGCATAGACTGTTTGCTGAAATGAGGTGTTAAGGGTATTCAAATTGGTTAGCAATAGACGCAGTTCACTCCCACCTCCTGGCAAGCCCCCTGCGTACAAATGGACTGACACAAGGAGCCCATAGCTACCAAGCAGTAAACCAAATAGTAATTTTTTCATTAGCGATCGAGCCCTGGCGCTAATACTTCACGATTACCGTTGGTACCCATTTCACTGACAACACCCGAGGCCTCCATCTGCTCTACTAGTCTTGCCGCACGGTTGTAACCAATACGCAGTTTTCGTTGTACCGATGAAATAGATGCCTTGCGTGTATGTAGAACAAAGGCGACAGCTTCATCGTAAAGAGGGTCAGATTCAGTGTCATTAGAACCCTCGCCACCGTCGTTAGTGTAACCGGGCACGGGTATATTGCTGGTAGTTTGCTCGTCGGTGATTTCTTCAAGGTATGAGGGTTCACCGCGTGACTTCCAATCAGCGACGACTTTATGGACTTCATGATCATCTACAAATGCGCCGTGAACTCGAATGGGAACACTGGTACCCGGTGGCAGGTACAACATATCTCCGTGGCCCAAGAGCTGCTCAGCTCCACCTTGGTCGAGAATTGTTCGGGAATCAATTTTGGATGATACCTGGAAGGCAATTCGGGTGGGAACATTGGCTTTAATCAGCCCTGTAATTACATCTACAGAAGGCCGCTGGGTGGCCAGAATCAGATGGATACCTGCCGCCCGGGCTTTCTGGGCAATACGAGCAATGAGTTGTTCGACCTTCTTACCGACAATCATCATCATATCGGCGAATTCATCGATGACAACGACGATATAGGGTAGTTTTTCAAGGGTTGGGGCTACGGGGGCTTCTCTTTCTTCTGCAAACAGGCTGGCATTCTCGTCGGGTTGCCACAGAGGGTCAGATAATGGATTGCCAGCGGCGATAGCATCCGCTACTTTCTTGTTGTAGCCGGAGAGATTACGAACCCCAAGCGCCGCCATCAATTTGTAACGGCGTTCCATTTCACCGACACACCAGCGAAGCCCACTGGCAGCATCTTTCATATCAGTAATCACCGGTGTCAGCAGGTGTGGAATTCCCTCATACACTGACAGCTCAAGCATTTTCGGGTCAACTAGGATAAGCCGTACATCTTCAGGCCCTGATTTATACAGCAGACTCAGCAACATGACGTTGATGCCCACAGACTTTCCTGAACCCGTTGTACCTGCCACTAGAAGGTGGGGCATCTTGGCTAAATCGGCTACCGTAGGGGCACCTGAAATATCGTTCCCTAGGGCCAAGGTTAACGGCGACTTTGCCTGTTCGTAGACTTCAGATGACAACACCTCACTAAGCCGTACCATCTCCCGATGCTCATTGGGAATCTCAATTCCCATCACTGATTTACCGGGAATGACTTCAACTACTCTGACACTAACGAGAGCCAGTGATCGAGCCAAATCTTTGGCCAGGCCGGTAATTCGGCTTGCTTTAATACCAGCGGCTGGTTGAATTTCAAAACAGGTCACCACGGGTCCAGGAAGAACCGCTACCACTTCAGCGCTGATACCAAAATCCTGGAGTTTCAACTCCAGTAGTTTAGACATGGCTTCGAGCGACTCTCTCGAATAGCCCTTATCTTTTGTTGTATCTGCCTTATCCAGTAAGTTGAGGGTTGGTAACCCTCCAGTCGTTGGTTCTTCAAATAGAGAGGTTTGTCGCTCTTTCTCGACACGAAGGCTTGGGATGACTTTCTTAACCAGTGGTTGAATGCTAGGAGGCGTTCGCAACGCCTCCTTTTCTGCCTGTTTGGCTTTTATATCTTTACGGTGTTGTTGGGCGAGTTCGGTTTTCTTCTCTTCTGCCCGACGAACCTTGCGAGCCGCGATACTATGTTGAATTAGGTCGAGGAGCCGCAGTGTGGCTCGACCGGAGCTATCGATGAGTGCCAACCAGGAGAGATCGGTAAATACGGTTAAGCCAAATAGAAAGATGGCCAACAAAATAAGCGTGCTTCCGACATGATTAAAGGCAGATGCAGCGGCTGTTGAAACAGAGGTGCCCAGAATACCGCCTACGCCAAAGGGTAACTCAGTTTGTAAGTATCCATAATGGAGAGATGCGAGGGAGGTTGCACAGACCATTACCAGCACAAGTCCAAGCACTCTCAGTGAAAATACAACGCCATCAAAGCTACTGTGCTCCTCTCGGTGAAGACGAAATATGTTCCATGCCCGCAATGCTAATAAGACAGGAAATAGATAAGACATATAGCCAAGAAGGGAGAAAAATACGTCAGATAGCCAAGCACCCAAAGGGCCTGCAGCATTATTCACCTGATCTACATTGCCGGTGTGAGACCAACCTGGGTCTTCAGGGGAGTGCGTAATGAAAGCAACAAGAAGATAGACGCAGATCGCAAGCCAACCAATCAGGGCCCCTTCCCTAAGAATAAGTTTGCCACGCGAAGGTTGTTGCGGCTCAGATTTCTTGCCTGTGGTTTTTTTTGGCTGTTTAGCTCTACTCAAGACGTCATCCAGGTTCGTCACAACTGACCGCTATTGTAATGGCCGCTGGTTGAAATGCCAGCAGCGTATGTGCAGCTAGATACATAACCTAGCGTACCGATAGCAGTATTCTTATATTTAGTCTGCGGATATAAGTTTACTAAATTCACAGGATAGGAAAATCTTACTTTGTCTCATTGCGGGCATTCATTATCATGGCTGCCAATATATACTCCTCAACAGAAAATTATTTAGCCTTGGAACCTGTAGTTATGTCAGACGTACAACATCACAAATTGATCATTCTTGGGTCTGGGCCCGCTGGTTATACGGCCGCCGTTTATGCTGCGCGAGCTAACCTTAATCCGGTGATCATTACCGGAATCCAGCAAGGTGGTCAGCTGACCACCACCACCGATGTGGATAACTGGCCTGGTGATGCAGAAGGTGTTCAGGGGCCAGATTTAATGATGCGAATGCAGGCTCATGCTGAGCGCTTCGACACAGAAATCATCTTTGATCATATT
Organism: Porticoccus sp.; assembly: GCA_018066715.1. Classification (GTDB taxonomy): domain Bacteria; phylum Pseudomonadota; class Gammaproteobacteria; order Pseudomonadales; family Porticoccaceae; genus Porticoccus. The sequence goes on from JAGPWA010000091.1 coordinate 46,571, forward strand.
GATAGCGTAGATCTAACCCAGCGCCCTTTTAAACTTAAAGGTAGCAACAGTTATAGCTGTGATGCCTTGATTATATGTACCGGTGCATCTGCCCAGTATCTAGGATTACCTTCTGAAGAGGCCTATATGGGGCAAGGTGTCAGTGCTTGCGCGACCTGCGATGGTTTTTTCTATCGGGGCAAGAAAGTAGCTGTTATTGGCGGTGGTAATACGGCCGTTGAAGAAGCCCTTTATTTGTCCAATATTTGCAGTGAGGTGACCTTGGTCCACCGTCGTGACTCACTACGCTCGGAAAAAATTCTGCAAGACAAAATTATGGAACGTGCCGAAAACGGCAATATAAATATCCTGTGGAATTACACGCTGGATGAAGTGCTGGGCGATGATTCTGGTGTGACGGGTTTGGCCTTGAAGGGTACTCAGTCTGGCCCGGATAAAGAAATCGATGTCAGCGGTGTCTTTATTGCTATTGGCCACAAACCCAATACCGATATTTTTGCCGGTCAGCTGGAAATGAAGAATGGCTATATCGTTGTTCAAGGTGGAAATGAAGGGAATGCTACGGCTGTCAGCGTACCCGGTGTTTTTGCTGCAGGTGATGTCGCTGATCATGTGTATCGACAGGCAGTGACTTCAGCCGGGTCTGGCTGTATGGCGGCCCTTGATGCAGAAAAGTATCTCGATGAACTAGGTTAATTTGTTTTGTGACGAATCTCATCTTACTTGATTCAGAGCATCCGGTTTTTCCTTGTCCAGACATGGCGCTTGCTGATCCCGATGGCCTTTTGGCCGTTGGGGGTAATCTGGAACCGAGCACCTTGCTGGCGGCTTATCGACAGGGAATTTTCCCCTGGTATGAGGATGACCAACCTCTGCTTTGGTGGTCCCCCGACCCTAGGACGGTTATTTTTCCCGAAGATATAAAAATTTCCCGTTCTCTTCGTAAAGTATTACGCCAAAAGAATTGGGATATTCGACTTGATACAGCATTTCTATCTGTGATCACGCAGTGTGCCGCGCCACGCAAGGCGGGTCATGGCGAAACTTGGATCACCGATGAAATGAAGGCTGCATACGTTGAATTACATCGGCAAGGTTATGCGCATTCGCTTGAAATATGGCGCGATGAGCAATTGATTGGTGGTTTATATGGCGTTCTTATTGGTGCCGTTTTTTGCGGAGAATCCATGTTTAGTTTGGAAAGAGATGCTTCAAAAGTTGCTCTTGTTCAGCTTGCTATGTTGATGAAGCATAATACATGTGGGGGAGTGATTGATTGCCAAGTGAGTAATAGCCACTTGTTATCAATGGGTGCAGTTGATATTCCTCGACACAAGTTTTTGACTAAACTGGAGGAGTTGGGGGATAAATCTTGTAGCTGGCCAGATATCTGGCAGTTTAAAATCCCAGAAAAATAGGGTCTAAGCTATAATGAAGCAGGCATGGTATAAGTGTAAATATGTCCCGTGATATAACGCCAGATGTTCAGGTTGTGCGGCTGTTTCTAACAGAGCCGCATCCTTGCAGTTATTTGAAAAGAAAGAAAGCCATAACAGCATTTGTTGATCCTGCCATCGACATGGATTCTCATTTGTACACACAGCTAACGGGTTTGGGGTTTCGTCGTAGTGGACGTTATGTGTATACCCCGCGTTGTGAGGGCTGTAATGCCTGTGTTTCTGCAAGAATATTGGTTGATGAGTTTAAGGCCAACCGTCAGCAACGGCGGTGCAATAAGCGGAATGCTGATTTAACCGTTTGGGTGCGCCGAGAGATTGACGAATCCGAGCATTACCCACTCTATGCGAGTTACATTAAAAGGCGACACTCCGACGGCGATATGTACCCCCCCTCCCTTCCACAATTTAAGGACTTTATTAGTAATCTGTGGCGGGGCAGTAAAATCATAGAGATTCGACTTGATAATGTACTGATCGCTGCTGGCGTGATTGATATTCTTGATAATGGCTTGTCGGCTATCTATGTATATTATTCACCGGACCACCCCAAAAGAAGCTTGGGAACCTATGCAATTTTAGCCCAAGTCATGCTGGCAAAGCAGATGAAGTTACCCTACGTGTATTTGGGGTATTGGATAAAAAATAGTCCTAAAATGGCCTATAAGACAAGCTTTCAACCCTTGGAACTTCTGATAGAGGAAGAATGGGTGAGGTCTGATTGACTTTGCCTCGTTTTCAGGCAGAATGCGCCACGTTCTAGAGAAATGCAGTTTAGGAAAAGTATAAATTATGGCAAAAGAAGAACAAATTGAGATGGAAGGTGAAGTGGTTGATACACTTCCCAATACCACTTTCCGCGTGAAACTCGAAAATGGGCATGTTGTTACTGCTCATATCTCTGGAAAGATGCGTAAAAATTACATCCGTATTTTGACGGGCGATAAAGTGAAAGTTGAATTAACACCTTATGATCTTTCGAAAGGCCGCATTACCTACCGCGCTCGGTAATCAGCTGAAATCCTTTTCAAGCTGTTTCTGTTTCTGTCTCGACTAATAGCTCTCCATCTGAGACAGAAACGCGAACTACCCCACCGCTTGCCAAATCACCAAACAATACCTCTTCAGCAAGTGGTTTCTTGATTTTTTCCTGTATCAATCGCTCCATAGGGCGAGCACCCATTTTTTCGTCGTAACCGTGCTCTGCCAACCAGTCCCTTGCGTCATCATCTACATCAAGTACGACATGTTTTTCATCGAGCTGTTGCTGTAGTCGAGTTAAAAACTTGTCAACGACAGTGTGAATAACACCGCCTTCAAGAGACTTGAACTGAATGATGCCGTCCAGACGGTTTCTGAATTCAGGGGTAAACCCTTTCTTAATAGCCTCCATACCATCAGTTTCATGATCTTGCGTGGTAAAACCAATAGAGGAACGGCTCATTTCTTCTGAGCCTGCATTGGTCGTCATAACCAGAATGACATTTCGGAAATCAGCCTTACGTCCATTATTGTCGGTCAAGGTTCCGTGATCCATAACCTGAAGTAACAGGTTAAATACTTCAGGGTGCGCTTTCTCAATTTCATCAAGGAGAACCACTGAATGCGGACTTTTGGTCACGGCATCCGTTAATAAGCCACCTTGGTCAAAACCAACATAACCAGGGGGAGCACCAATGAGGCGAGATACGGTGTGTCTTTCCATATATTCAGACATATCAAACCGTAGCAGCTCGATACCCATGATTTCTGCCAGTTGTTTTGATACCTCAGTTTTACCAACCCCTGTGGGGCCAGCAAATAGGAATGAGCCTATGGGTTTATCACCCTCTCGCAAGCCCGCTCGAGCTAGCTTGATTGATGTGGAGAGTACCGAAATAGCTTCATCCTGGCCAAAAACAACCATTTTCAGTTTGTCGGATAGACCTCTCAGTTGTTCTTTGTCTGAAGAGGACACACTTTTCTCAGGAATTCTGGCAATTTTTGCCACAATGGCTTCGACTTCACGAACACCAATAATTTTTTTACGCTTCGATATGGGCTGTAACTGTTGGTAGGCACCAGCCTCATCAATAACGTCAATAGCCTTGTCGGGCAGGAAGCGATCGGTGATATGGCGTGCTGAAAGCTCCGCAGCCGTTTTTAATGCGGCTTTAGAGAAGCGCAGTTGGTGATGCTCCTCAAACCTTGATTTCAGCCCTTTCAGAATCTCAATGGTCTCTTCAACCGTTGGTTCTGGCACATCAATTTTCTGGAAGCGGCGAGACAGCGCTCTATCTTTCTCAAAAATGCCTCGGTACTCCTGATAGGTAGTAGACCCTATACAGCGGATTTTTCCTGAGGTGAGTAGAGGTTTAAGTAAGTTTGATGCATCCATTACCCCACCTGAGGCTGCACCAGCCCCAATAATGGTATGAATTTCATCAATAAAGAGAATAGCGTGGTCTTGCTCACGAAGTTCAGCAAGGACACCCTTGAAGCGTTTTTCAAAATCGCCTCGGTATTTGGTGCCAGCAAGCAAGTCCCCGAGATCCAGCGCATAGACCACTGAGCCCTGTAATACATCAGGCACTTGCTCTTCGATGATCATTTTGGCAAGACCTTCCGCAATAGCTGTCTTGCCAACACCCGCCTCACCAACCAATAAGGGATTGTTTTTTCGGCGACGGGCCAAAACTTGAGAAACACGTTCAATTTCATGGCTTCGGCCTACCAGTGGGTCAATAAAACCCTGTCTGGCCTCTTCATTTAAATTGGTGGTGAACTGATCTAACAAGCTTTGCCCGGGGGCTTCTGTCTCTGTGTGTACTTCTTCATGGGGAGTATCGCTATCATGCTGTTCTGACTGATCAGCATATTTAGAAACACCATGGGAGATGTAATTCACCACATCAATTCTGGAAACATTCTGTAGACGAAGGAAATAGATGGCCTGGCTTTCCTGCTCACTAAAGATAGCGACTAATACATTGGCGCCCTGCACTTCCTTGCTTCCTGAGGACTGGACGTGAAAAACAGCACGCTGTAATACGCGCTGGAACCCAAGAGTAGGTTGAGTATCTTTATCTTCCAGCTCTTCTGGAATCAGGGGTGTGGTGGATTCAATAAATTCATTAAGGTCTCGCCTCAATATAGTCATATCAGCACCGCAAGACTCAAGCACACTGATGGCGGACTCGTTATCAAGCAGGGCCAGGAGCAAGTGCTCAACCGTCATGAACTCATGACGTTTGTCACTGGCACCTTTAAATGCATTATTTAGTGTTAGTTCAAGTTCTTTACTTAACATATAACCACCTCTAACCCTGGATTACTGCTCATCATCTTCAGTGGGCTCTATTTCGCAGAGCAACGGGTGTTCATAAGCTCTGGCATACTGGTTTACTAGTGCAGCCTTTGTATCTGCAACATCTCGAGTATATACCCCGCAGACTGCTTTTCCTTCCGTATGTACTTTTAACATAACTCTCGTTGCCATTTCACGGCTCATTGGGAAGAATATCTCCAATAGCTCTACCACAAACTCCATCGGCGTATAGTCGTCGTTGTATATAAGCACCTTATACCTTTGCGGCTTCTTGAGCTTGGGTTTCACCTCTTCGACAACAGCACTGCTATCATGTTGCCATGTTTGCTCATCATCTTTATTACTAAGACTAATATCCATACATACACTAAAAATTTATGACCACTCTCAATCTCTATTTTAATAGTATTAATACACTTATGGTTACTTTTTATGATTTTTCTAGGTCTTGACTTGACGGCTGAATAGATATAGAAACTGAAAGTGAACAGAAGTTGTCCAAGTACAATCGGTGTTCATGGGTGTAATAACTATTAGTATTAAGCTGGATTGTTTTTATTCATTAAACGATCTAGCAAGAGGTTTGTAATATGCATACAGGAACGGTTAAGTGGTTTAACAATGCCAAAGGGTATGGGTTTATCCTATCATCAGACGGCACCACTGATATATTTGCTCACTACTCAGCGATCACCATGGAAGGCTACAAAACCTTGAAAGCGGGTCAAGAAGTCACCTATGACTTGGTAGAGGGAGAAAAAGGCCTGCATGCTACTAATATTGCAGCTGCTGGCCCCACCGTTACCCAAAATGATGATTTACAGCCCCCTTCTTTAGATGTCGAAAGTGATACTGTTAATGACCAGTGAGTCATAAAAACCCCACCTATAGATTAATGGATGGGTGGTTTTTCTGGGAACAACCATCTTTTTTATATCATCTGATTGCCATGCTCAGTGTGTTGAACTTTTATGTATTGACGTAAGATTACTCAATTCATCTCCGCCCTATATATCAAACAGTTCACTTGTTGAAATTAACAATGATATCAATACAGGTGTCGCCAATCTTTAAACGGATGCTGTAATGACTAGTATTGTACTGTTCAACAAACCTTATGGCGTTTTAAGTCAGTTTTTAGATCACGATGGTCATCCCGGCCTTAAGCGTTATTTAAGCCTTCCTGACATTTATCCAATGGGCAGGCTTGATCGTGACTCAGAGGGGCTCTTGTTACTCTCTGATGACGGTCAACTACAGGCACGGATTGCAGACCCAAAATTTAAAATGGAAAAAACCTATTTGGTACAGCTAGAAGGTAGTGTGACTAAAGCGGCATTAGACAGTTTGGCGCGTGGCATTAAGCTTAATGATGGTATGACTAGACCCGCACGGGCTAGAGAACTAACACCGCCGGTATTGTGGCCAAGAGACCCGCCTATCCGGGAACGGCTACAACAGACCACCAGTTGGATAGAGTTGACAATTACTGAGGGTCGAAATCGGCAAGTAAGGCGAATGACCGCTGCCGTTGGCTTCCCTACTCTACGATTAATTCGCAGTAAGATAGGGCCTTGGCAGCTGGACAACCTGGAGCCAGGGCAGTATCGACAGGAAACAGTTCATTTACCACAGGCACAAAAACGTACACCAAAGCGTCCATTAAAACAGGCGGCAAGGAAACCCAAAATTGCCCGATAAAATCCACCTGACTGTCGCTACTGTAGTTGAACGCAGAAATCATTTTCTACTGGTGAGAGAAATTTGTGAAGGCCGTGAGGTTTTCAATCAACCCGCAGGTCATGTGGAGCCAGGTGAATCCCTTGTTGAAGCGGCTATAAGAGAAACCTATGAAGAGACTGCTTGGCGTATCAAACCGACCGGAGTGATCAGTTTTGGTTCCTATACGTCAGCGAGTAATGGCGTCACTTATTATCGACTTTCCCTGACTGCTGAAGCTATTGAGTTTGACGACTCTGCCACCATTGATAGTGATATCGAAGAGGCTGTCTGGCTTGATTATGCAGATATTTTACAAAAGCGTTCTCAGCTGAGAAGCCCGATGGTTTTACAAGCAATTGATGATTACCGTGCCAAGATCATTTATCCATTGGATTTGCTAAAAACACATCGGTAGAATCCGCATCCCAGTGCACTTTTGCCAATAAGCCCGCATTTAACAAAATGCCCTACTCCAGCTAACCTAATGAACTCTATGTCGAATCCAAGCAAAGTCATTGTCGGTATGTCCGGTGGTGTTGATTCATCCGTCACCGCCTTGTTGCTACAGCAGCAAGGTTACGAGGTGGAAGGCTTGTTCATGAAGAACTGGGATGAGGATGACGGCACTGAATATTGTTCGGCAATAGAAGATCTTAGCGATGCTCAAGCCGTCGCAGATACAATTGGCATACCACTTCACACGGCCAATTTTGCTGCGGAGTATTGGGATAATGTCTTTGAATACTTTCTTGATGAGTACCGAGCTGGACGTACACCAAATCCAGATATTCTCTGCAATCGGGAAATTAAGTTTAAGGTGTTTCTCGAGTATGCCCAAATTTTGGGTGCCGACTGCATTGCTACTGGACACTATGTTCGACGCCTAGACCGTGATGGCCGGACCTATTTGCTCAAGGGATTGGATAACAATAAAGACCAGAGTTATTTCCTTCATGCTGTTGATGAAGAAGCTTTTAGTCAGACGTTATTTCCGATTGGTGAGATGGAAAAGCCAGAGGTTAGGGCTATTGCCGAGGAACATGGTCTTATTACAGCGAAAAAGAAGGACTCAACTGGAATCTGCTTTATCGGTGAGCGACGGTTTAAGGACTTTCTTGAGCAGTACCTTCCTGCACAGCCCGGTAATATAGAAAACTCTGAAGGTGAGGTGATTGGCCAGCATCATGGACTGATGTACCACACCTTAGGGCAGCGTCAGGGCTTGGGTATCGGTGGCCTCAAAGGAGCAAGTGAAGCTCCTTGGTATGTTGCAGCGAAGGAGATGTCTCGAAATGTGCTGGTTGCTGTTCAGGGTACAGATCATCCACTGTTATTTACTAATGAACTCTACACCTCTCAATTTCACTGGATTAATGATGAACCGGGTTTAATGTCAGGTTTGCAAGAGTTTCGCTGTACGGCAAAAACCCGTTATCGCCAATCAGATCAGCCTTGCTCAGTGCGTCGAGATGAAGATGGTTATGTGGTGGTGTTTGACGACCCTCAACGTGCAGTGACACCGGGGCAATCTGTCGTTCTGTACCAAGGGGAATTATGCCTTGGTGGCGGTGTTATAGAGCGATCCTGGAATAGTTCGGAGTAATAGATGTTTAATAAACCGACGCGTGATCAAGTGATTGCTCTGGCAGGTATATTTCAGGCATGCCAGCTGGTGGAAACACTGGCTAAAAATGGTTCTATTCCATCGGATCGTTTTAATGCTTGTATTGAGAGCCTGTTTCAGAAAAATCCGGAAAGTACCGAGGCGGTATTTGGCTCGATGCAACATCTGCAACTGGGTATCGAATCCATGCAGGAGTTGATTACTCTACAGTCCAGTGGAAAACAGTCCGATACCTTACGGTATGTGGTCGGTGTCGTTCATCTCTCAAAGAAACTGCGTCAAAATAAGACAATGTTGAATCTCATCGGTGAACGATTGGAGCAGGCATCCCGGCAGGCAGAACACTTCTCTACCAGCCATAGCAACGTGGTTGCCAATTTAGCTCAGGTCTATCAAGACAGTATTAGCACCTTCCGTCATCGTATTCAGGTAAATGGTTATGCTAACTATCTACAGCAGGACAGTATTGCAGAGCGAATTCGCTGCTTATTGTTCTCTGGTATTCGTGCTGCCATGCTGTGGCACCAATTGGGCGGGCGTCGCCGCCACCTAATACTCAACCGGAAGGATATTTTGGCCCAGCTGCGAGAACTGAGAGTTAGCCTCTAACCTCTTGGTTTATTTGTCCTTGCTCTTCGGGTAATTTCCACCTGAAAAATACCCGTAATTACGGTAGAATTTGCGCCTTTATTAATTCTATTACCCATTTTTTCAGTGGTTTGATTTTCAACTATTGGAATCATCTTAAATGTCGGATACACAATGAATCTCTCCAGTTTGACCGCAGTATCACCCATCGATGGCCGTTACGGCAGCAAAACAGCTGATCTTCGTTCAGCTTTTAGTGAATTTGGCTTGATCAAGAACCGTGTGTTGGTTGAGGTCCGCTGGTTGCAGCACCTAGCTGCACAGCCTGAATTGACAGAGGTGGGCCCCCTTTCCTCCAAGTCCAATACGGTACTCAACCATTTGGTAGATAACTTCACGGAAGCAGATGCTGAGCGCATTAAGGAGATTGAGCGTACGACGAACCATGATGTCAAAGCGGTTGAATACTTTATCAAGGAGAGTATTGCTGATGATCCAGAGCTGAATGCCATCAAGGAATTTGTGCACTTTGCCTGCACCTCCGAGGATATTAATAACTTGTCCCATGGATTAATGCTGAAGGAAGGTCGAGATCAGGTGTTGTTACCGCAAGCAGAAGAGATTGCCGGTCAAATGGCATCGATGGCGAAAGCCTATGCTGATGTGCCTATGCTCTCACGTACTCATGGACAGACGGCCTCTCCAACGACGGTTGGCAAAGAATTTGCCAACGTGTGTTATCGCCTAAATCGTCAAATTGAACAAATTCGTCAGGTGACATTGATGGGCAAAATTAACGGTGCAGTGGGTAATTATAATGCCCACCTATCCGCATACTCATCTGTTGATTGGGCAGCAAATGCCGATAGTTTTGTGGCCAGCCTGGGGCTTAGTTTAAACCCTTACACGACGCAAATTGAGCCTCACGACTATATTGCAGAGTTGTTTGATGCTATTGCCCGGTTTAATACCATTTTGATCGATTTTAACCGTGATATTTGGGGCTATATCTCACTAGGTTACTTCAAACAACGCACTATCGCGGGTGAAGTGGGTTCATCCACAATGCCACATAAGGTTAACCCTATTGATTTTGAAAATTCCGAAGGCAACCTCGGTTTAGCTAATGCTGTCTTTGGTCACATGGCACAAAAACTGCCAGTATCACGTTGGCAGCGTGACCTGACTGACTCCACTGTCCTTCGTAATATGGGCGTTGGCTTCGGTTACAGTGTGATTGCCTATCAATCGACACTGAAAGGTATCAGTAAGCTAGAACTTAATGAGCAACGCCTTGCTGAAGATTTGGATAATACATGGGAAGTATTGGCAGAGCCCGTACAAACAGTCATGCGCCGTTACAATATTCCAGAGCCTTACGAAAAACTGAAGGCTCTGACTAGGGGACAAGGTATTACCAAAGAAGCGCTTCTCAATTTTGTGGAAACCTTGGACATCCCCGAGGACGCTAAAGCGGAGCTTCGCGCGCTGACGCCAGCCAGTTATATTGGTAATGCTGCGGAACAGGCTAAGGCTATTTGATTTTATTGTCTTAAGGACCTTCTGGAGGGCATTCTTGAGCAAAGAGGCCGTCATTCAAATAACCTAAAGGCGTTTATCGATGTCAGACACATTTCCTATTCTGGGTGATATTTCAGCCGAGAAATTTCTTGCGGAATACTGGCAGAAAAAACCGCTGCTAATTCGTCATGCCCTACCCGACTTTGAGTCACCTATAAGCCCTGATGAGCTTGCAGGGTTATCTTTGGAAGAAGAGATTGAATCTCGACTCGTGATTGAAGAAGGCAAAGAGGGTCCCTGGCAGGCACTACACGGCCCATTTAATGATGAAATCTTTAGCCAGTTACCTGAAAAAAAATGGACTCTGCTCATTCAGGGAGCAAACCTGTGGCTGCCTGAAGTAAAGTCACTATTGGATCATTTCACCTTTATACCGCCCTGGCGACTTGATGATGTGATGGTTAGCTATGCACCGGAAGGCGGTAGTGTTGGTCCTCACTACGACTATTACGATGTGTTTTTAATTCAGGGCATGGGGCAACGCCGCTGGCAGGTTGGGCCGGTGTGTGATCAAGACTCCCCTCAACTTGATGGCACCACTTTGCGGATCTTGCGTGATTTTGATGCAACGGAAGACTGGGTGCTGAACCCGGGAGATATGTTGTATCTTCCCCCGCAAGTCTCACATTCTGGGGTTGCCTTGAATGATTGCATGACCTATTCCATCGGTTTTAGGGCCCCCTCTGCTACTGATATGTTAGATGATCTAACCACGGAGTTACTGTCTCAGGGAAATTCGATTTATTACAACGATCCCGCGTTAACCCCGGACATGGCGACAGAAAATATCGATCCAGCATTTATTCATCAGGTGAAATCGTTATTGTCTAAAGTACTTGATGATGAAGCTCTTCTAGCTGATTGGTTTGCCCGATATATGACGGCACCCAAGTACCCTGGCTTAGTTGATGAGTCAGAAGAAATACGAAGAGCCGAAGTTAATGGTCTTCAGTATGAAAACGGCGAGCCAAAAGCCTAACTTGGTTCTTGGACTAGGGTGTTAGACCTAGACTTAGACTTAGAGCTCACTTGGCAATAGCCGCCTCTCCACCTGGCCAGCGCGGGTCTGTAACACCAGAGAGAACATGCCCATCACTGCTTATTGCTTGAACACGTCCCATCACACGGGGCGTTATATTTATTTGATGCCCCATTTTCTTGAGCACCATAATCGTATCTGGGCTAATACCAGCTTCCACTCGTACTTCGTCAGGTAACCACTGATGGTGAATTCTGGGAGACGCAGTCGCCTCCGCGATATTCATTCCAAACTCAAGTTTATTGAGAATGTTTTGCAATACAACGGTGATGATGGTGCTTCCTCCGGGGCTTCCGGTGGCCATAATCGGCTTGCCATTCTCGAATACAATCGTCGGCGTCATAGATGACAATGGACGCTTGTTCGGCTCTATAGCATTGGCTTTATCGCCAACCAACCCATAGGCGTTAGAGACACCGGGTTTGGCGGAAAAGTCATCCATTTCGTTGTTCAGTAGAAATCCGGCACCAGCGACAGATATCCCGCTGCCATAAGAAAAATTCAGCGTATAGGTATTACTGACCACATTCCCCTGGTTGTCCCATACAGAAAAGTGAGTGGTTTGCGGGCTTTCTTCTGGAAGCGTTAAAGCCGGTTTAATATCTACTGATCGAGAAGATTTATGCAACTGGATATTTTCTCGTAACTGTTTTGCATAGGCTTTGTCTGTTAGTGCTACAGCAGGTACAGGGTAGAAGTCAGGATCACCTAAGTATTGGCTGCGATCAGCATAAGCACGGCGCATTGTTTCTATTAACCGGTGCAAATACGCAGCACTATTATGTCCCATTTTGGTCAAGTCCCAACCTTCCAGTACATTCAACATCTGAACTAAGTGGATACCCCCAGACGAAGGCGGTGGCATAGAGGCAATGGTGTAACCTTTGTAGATTCCGGTAATGGGCTGACGTTCAATGACACGGTATTTGGCTAAATCATCATGCGTGATGATACCGCCGCCTCGTATCATTTCTTCAACGATCAGATCGGCTACTTTCCCTCTGTAAAAACCATTAGCACCCTCTTTGGTAATCTGTTGTAACGTTTTGGCTAAGTCTGGTTGTCGCCATAGATCTCCAGCTTGTCGTGGTGAGCCATCTGGTCTCGAAAAATAATGGGCTGAGGATGAGTCAGCTTGTAATCGTGGTTGGGCTTGAGTGAGTGAATAAGCGAGCGGCTCACTGATCTGAAACCCTTTTTCTGCCAGAGTGATGGCTGGTGCCATCACCTGCTGAAGACTCATCGTGCCGTAGTGCTCTAGAACATGGATAAGACCAGCAACTGTACCTGGAACGCCCGCAGATTTATGACTGAATCTAGCCAGGGTTTCATCAACGTCCCCCTGGCTGTTAAGAAAAAGCGCTTGATGGGCTGTAGCGGGAGCCATTTCACGATAGTCGATTGCCAGAGTTTTACCGGTTTCAGCAAGGTGGATGAGCATAAAACCACCACCACCTAGATTGCCGGCTTGAGGTAGGGTGACGGCCAAGGCAAACCCGGTGGCTACAGCTGCATCAATGGCGTTGCCACCGGCGGACAGGATATCTGCCCCCACATGACTTGCGATAGCCTCTTGAGAGACGACCATCCCAGTTTGTGATACAACAGGGTGAAACCGGGCAGATCGGTCAAAAATAGGTGGAGAAGTGTCAGCCAGTAACAGTGAGGGTGCCAGTAGAAGGATGAGAAGGGCTGGAATGATTGGGTGGCGGATGATATTTTTCAAGTGTTTACTCCAGCTTGATTTAACGCAAATCTTAACAATCCTGCACTGTTTATACAGTCTCAGTGGGGCTAGTATTAACAATATAGGATTAAGAATAAAAGGGTCATTATGATGGAAACAGTTGAATACTTCCCTATTGAAGTTGAGCGAACTAGCTGGGAGGTGTCCAGTGATGTGCTGACGGATATTCGACATAAAGTGTTTGTTGAAGAACAGAAAGTGCGGGTGGATGAAGAGATTGATGAGCATGACCCCCATGCGGTTCACTGGCTCGCTTATGGCCCGAATGATAAACCCATGGCTACAGGCCGAATGTTGCCAGATGGGCATATCGGCAGAATGGCCGTGCTTAAGGAGTATCGTGAACGCAGTGTTGGTTCCTCATTGATGCGCAAGATAATTCGTTATGCTATTCGTGAGGGATTGGAGCAAGTGTTTCTGTACGCCCAAATCAAGGCAGTACCCTTCTATGAAGGCTTTGGTTTTATTGCTCAGGATGATCCATTTATGGATGCAGGCATTCCCCATAAAACGATGGTACTTAAACTGCACCACTACCGTGATAACTCACCACAGCGACCCTTGCCAGAAATCACCGATGATGACCGAGAAAGAGTCAGCCTTGATGGTGCTGAAAGCTTTCGGGATCAGGCGGTGATGTTGGTCAACCGGGCACATAGGGAAATACGAATATTCAGTGCCAGTCTGGCGCCAGAGGTCTACAGTAACGGACAATTTTGCGATGCGCTCTATGCCTTCGCCACCAGTCACCCCTTGGCTCGGGTGAGGATTTTGGTAAAAAATATTCCCCATCTCATACAGCACACCAACAAATTACAGGCGTTGTGTCATCGTTTACCGAGCCGACTACAAATGAGAAAGTTTCAATCCCAGGAAGAATGCCTACACACTGAATTTCTTCTGATTGATAAAACGGGAATTCTTTACTCGCAGGAGCCTGAGCGGTTTATAGGTTACGCGGCAGCCCATGCACCGCTGGAATCAGTTGAGCTGATGCAAGAGTTCGATAATCTCTGGGAACAGGGAGAACTGGACCCTGAACTAAGGCGACTTCATATATAGGCTAGCCGAGAAGCTTTAGCTTTCTGAATGTTTTTTGAGGTATAAATAAAAACGTCGGAGTCATTAGTGACTCCGACGTTAGCTTGAGATTGCTGCTATTTATTGGTACAGCTAACTTTTCGTTACTGCAGCTTTGCTTTTTGACGATATGCATGCAGTAGTGGTTCGGTATAACCGCTGGGTTGCTCCTTACCCTTAAATACCAGGTCACAAGCTGCCGCAAAGGCGATACTCTGATCAAAGTTAGGTGCCATGTTGCGATACATGGGGTCACTTGCATTTTGACCATCGACTATCGCAGCCATACGCTTCATGGTTTCCATTACTTGTTCTTCAGTACAAATATCATGGCGCAACCAGTTGGCAAGGTGTTGGCTGGAAATACGCAGGGTTGCACGGTCTTCCATGAGGCCGACATTGTTAATGTCTGGTACCTTGGAACAACCAACACCCTGCTCTACCCAGCGCACAACGTAGCCGAGAATACCCTGAGCATTGTTATCAAGTTCTCTCTGAATCTCGTCGGTAGCAAGCGCTCTATCAAGGAGGGGGATAGTCAAAATATCATCAACACTGGCTGGTACGCGAGTGGCAAGCTCATCTTGACGGGCAAAGACATCAACCTGCTGATAATGCAGAGCATGCAGCACAGCCGCTGTGGGAGAAGGTACCCAGGCAGTATTTGCTCCGGCCATGGGGTGTCCGATCTTGGCTTCCATCATGTCAGCCATATTTTCAGGTATGGGCCACATGCCTTTACCAATTTGTGCTTTGTTTTTAAGACCACAAGCGAGCCCTACATCAACATTATGATCTTCGTAAGCGGAAATCCACTTCATGGTTTTTAGCTGACCTTTGGGTGCAAAGGCACCCGCTTCCATGCTGGTATGGATTTCATCGCCGGTCCGATCAAGGAACCCGGTGTTAATAAACACAACTCGCTCACTTGCGGCACGGATACACTCTTTCAGATTGACTGAGGTGCGGCGCTCTTCATCCATAATGCCCACTTTGACCGTATTTCTCTCAAGGCCAAGAGCATCTTCAACACGATCAAACAAGTCATTGGTAAATGCGACTTCTTCAGGGCCGTGCATTTTTGGCTTAACAATGTAGACACTGCCTGTTTTGCTGTTGCGGTAACTGCCATTACCCTTGAGATCGTGGATGGCTATCAGGCTGGTCATCATGGCGTCCATAACGCCTTCGGGCACTTCATTACCATCAGTGTCGAGAATGGCTGGATTAGTCATCAGATGGCCGACGTTACGAATAAACAGCAGGCTGCGTCCTGGCAAGACAAGAGAGCCACCATTGGCGGCAGTGTATTCACGATCGGGGTTCATGCGACGGACAATAGTTTTTCCGCCCTTTTCCATGGATTCTTCCAAATCACCTTTCATCAGCCCCAACCAGTTATGGTAGATCAAAGCCTTGTCTTCAGCATCTACTGCTGCGACTGAATCTTCACAGTCCATAATGGTGGTCAATGCCGCTTCCATGAGAATGTCTTTGATACCTGCTGAATCTGAAGCACCAATCTCTGTACTACTATCTACTTGAATTTCTAGGTGTAACCTATTGCTTTCTATAAGTATTGATGTTGGGTTTTCAGCTGAACCTTGGAAGCCGACAAACTTTGAGGTGTCTGCTAGGCCAACCTTTACATCATTGCTTAGTTGAACCTGAAGATTGCCGTCAACCACAGAGTAGTGAGTAGCACCATGGTGAGACCCCTCTGCCAAGGGTGCAGACTGATCGAGAAGGTTTCTGCCGTATTCAATCGCTTTTGCACCCCGAACAGGGTTGTAGCTGGCCTTTTTCTCTGCACCATCAGTTTCTGGCAGTACATCGGTACCATAAAGTGCGTCATAAAGGCTGCCCCAGCGTGCATTGGCTGCATTCAGTGCAAACCGTGCATTCATGACAGGTACAACCAGTTGTGGCCCTGCTTGTGAAGTGATTTCAGGATCAACATTGGCTGTAGTGATAGCAAAGTCGTCACCTTCAGGTACCAGATACCCAATTTTCTGTAGAAACGCTTTATATTCGCTTTGATTAACCGGCTGACCAGAGCGTTGTTGATGCCAGGCGTCAATTTTCGCCTGTAGGTCATCACGCTTTTCTAATAGGTCGCGATTTTTAGGGGCGAAGTCACCGATAATGGATGCAAATGATTGCCAGAATACGTCCACATCAACGCCTGTTCCGGGAATAATGTCTTGTTTGACCAAGTCATAAATCGAACGAGCGACCTGAAGTCCGCTCACTTGAACACGTTCTGTCATGATGGAGCCTTCTCTTTAAACACGCTTGGAACGTGTAATGATTAAGTGAAAAGTGTGATTGTAGGAAAACTAATAAGGATTTAGCAATTTTATGAGTTTTATTTCCGCTATTTTTTAAGCGAATAAAGGCTATAAAACTGCATGCTGGGTTTAATCCAGTGTGCTGGCTACATCAGCAATTAACCGCCTCATCCACTGATGTGCAGGATTGTGTTGCAGTAGCGGGCTCCAGGCCATTTTTAGCTCGATTTCAGGTATATCGAAAGGCGGGGGAAGAATCACCACATTAGGATTATCGACAAGGAGTTCTGCTGCCTTTGTAGGTAGAGTCACCACTAGGTCTCTTAGCTCAGCCAATCTCATCGCAGCTTGATAGTGACGTGTGAACACGCGAATACGCCGTTGTTTTCCAAGTTTAGCTAGGGCCTCATCAACCCAGCCGAGCCGTTGACCGGCGCCAGGTTCCATGCCTACGCCTACCCCCATCCCTGTTTTACTGACCCACACATGGCCAGATTCCAGATAGCTATCGAGTGTAAAGGAATCTCTTATGGGATTGTGGTCACTTAGCAGGCATGAAAATGAGTCGCGCCAGATGGTCATTTGATGAAATGACTGTGGCAGAACATCGAACCGGTTTATCACCAAGTCGACAGTGCCCTGCTCTACATCCTGATAGCTGATATCACTCGGCGTCAGTACATCCAGAGTGATATTGGGTGCTTCGGAACGAAGTCGTCGCATCAAGTGAGGTAATAGTGTCGATTCGGTGTAATCACTGACGGAGATTCGAAATACTCTGTCAGCATCCGCAGCATTAAATTCGTTACTTGGCTCTACGGCCTTCTCGATAGATGCGAGGACTTCTCTCACCACAGGCTGTAATTGCTCTGCCCTTTCAGTGGGCGTCATGCCATCGCTGGTACGTACCAGTATAGGGTCGTCGAATAAGTCACGTAAGCGACGTAGGCCATTGCTCATGGCTGGCTGGCTAATGCCCAACGCTTCAGCGGCTCTGGTGACGTTGCGTTCTTTGAGAAGAACATCAAGATAAACGAGTAAGTTCAGATCAACGTTACGTATGTTCATGTATATTCATGCTAGTAATACCGAAGATAATAACTATAGATTAGCTAAATTTTGGTGTCGTGGCTAGAATTCGTTTCCTTGTAATACCAAATTTTTTTGTTTTCAATCTGGAAGGACTGAACATGTCAAACTATACCAAAGACATCGACGCAGCCGCTGCGCTGTGTAAAACCAACGGTAGCGCATGGAATGCGATCAACCCTGAATCTGTTGCTCGTATGCGTGCTCAGAATAAATTCAAAACTGGCTTAGACGTTGCTAAATACACGGCTGACATAATGCGCGCTGACATGGCGGCGTTTGACGGTGACAAGACTAAGTACACACAGTCTCTAGGTTGCTGGCATGGTTTCATTGGTCAACAGAAGATGATTTCTATTAAGAAACACTTCAATGGCCAAACTGATCGTCGTTACTTGTACCTGTCTGGTTGGATGGTTGCGGCCCTGCGTTCTGAATTTGGTCCTCTGCCTGACCAGTCTATGCACGAGAAGACGACTGTTGCTAGCTTGGTAGAAGAGTTGTACTCCTTCCTGCGTCAAGCTGATGCACGTGAACTAGGCGGTCTGTTCCGCGCTTTGGACACTGCCCGTGAAGCGGGTGATGAAGTTAAAGCCAAAGACATTCAAAATCAAATCGATAACCACGTGACTCACATCGTGCCAATCATCGCGGACATCGATGCAGGTTTTGGTAACGCTGAAGCGACCTACCTGATGGCTAAGCAAATGATCGAAGCAGGCGCATGTTGCCTGCAGATCGAAAACCAGGTTGCTGATGAAAAGCAGTGTGGTCACCAGGACGGTAAAGTAACTGTTCCTCACGCTGACTTCCATTCTAAGCTACGTGCTCTACGTTATGCTTTCCTAGAACTTGGTATCGACAACGGTGTCATCGTTGCACGTACTGATTCTGAAGGTGCTGGCCTGACTAAAGAAATCGCAGTGGTTAAAGAGCCAGGCGATCAAGGCGACCAATACAACGCTTTCCTAGACGTTGAAGAAGTTGACGTAGCTGACATGGCTGAAGGCGATGTTTGCTTTAACCGTGATGGCAAGCTGGTTCGTCCTAAGCGTCTGCCTTCTGGTCTATATCAGTTCCGTCAAGGTACTGGTGAAGAGCGTTGCGTATTCGATTCTATCGAAGCTATTAAAGCCGGTGCTGACCTTCTTTGGATCGAAACTGCGACGCCAAGCGTTCAAGACATCGCCGACATGATGAATGAAGTGCGTAAGGAGATTCCTGATGCGAAGCTGGTTTACAACAACTCGCCTTCTTTCAACTGGACGCTTAACTTCCGCCAACAAGCTTTTGATGCCATGGTTGAAGCCGGTGAAGACGTATCTGCCTACGACCGCGCCAACTTGATGAGCGCTGAGTACGACGAAACTCAACTGGCTGCAGCTGCAGACGAGAAGATCCGTACCTTCCAGGCTGATACTGCTCGTGAAGCAAACATCTTCCACCACCTGATCACTCTGCCGACTTACCACACTGCTGCGCTGTCTACTGACAACCTGGCTAAAGAGTACTTCGGTGATGCAGGCATGTTGGGCTATGTTGAAGGCGTACAACGTAAAGAGATCCGTCAAGGTATCGCATGTGTTAAGCACCAAAACATGTCTGGTTCTGACATGGGCGACGACCACAAAGAATACTTTGCTGGTGAGAATGCTCTGAAAGCTGGCGGCGCGAAAAACACGTCTAACCAGTTCGGCTAAGCTGAATTAGTTTTTAAGTGAAGGCCCTGGTAATGGCTCCTGCATAACTAGGGTTATGTCCACTCTTGGACATAAAGGCGGCCCCTTGAATAAGGTGCCGCTTTTTTTATGACTAGGATTCTATCCCTAAAAAAACCAAATGGTTTTTTACGTTAGAATTCCAACCTGTTTTCTTCTACAAACTGATTAAGTGATGTCGAATATGGCTGATACACCCGCTTTTCTTAAAGATGCTAAAGACTTATTAACCGAACAAGGGTTTGCTACGAGTGATACTTGGTATCACGGGACTTCATCGGCGCTGGTCGACTCAATCAAAGAGCAGGGCTTGAAACGCTCCGGTGATAAAGCGTTGAAGGATGCCGCCAAAAAAACCATGGCAACTATCGGGAATAACTATACAGAATCGATTGAGCCGGTTTTCTTGACGCAAAGTAAAGAATTAGCTTTTTACTGGGCTGAGCAAACGGTGCGAGACCGCAGTGTACGGGTTGAAGGTGATGAACAGCCCGTC